>NZ_JADJSO010000064.1:0-54459 GCF_016711665.1 Candidatus Villigracilis saccharophilus | reverse complement strand
TGACCTGATCAAAGAAGACGCGCATCGTTCTTCGCTCAAGCTGAATTCCACCACATAATGATGGAATCTTCACCGAAGAAGAGATCAGCAAACTTCACGACCTTGCCTTGCAGTAACCCCATGCCTTGTGTTCACCCATCTCTTCGCCGACTTCGAACAACGCCTGCATCCCAACACAGATTCCAAGCAAAGGATTCGCGCTTGCACCGTATCATTGACCGCTTCCTCCAGTCCGCGCGCCCGCGAACCAGACATAAAATCTCCGAACGCACCGACACCAGGCGGCACAACACCCACCTGGAAACAACTTTCTTCCGGGTCATCTGTGCGCAGCATTTGCGTCAACGGCCTCCAATACTTTTACACTGTAGGCGGAGATTGCCCGTGCCAGCGTCTGCAAGTACATAAGCATCATTTTCATGTTTAATCCTTTTTTCTGGAGTCGAACAGTTCGCTGTTCGACAATCCCAACAACAAGCTGCTGGACTCCAGATTATAAGGTCCCCTTTTGTAGATGGGATCACTCCCGCGGGGCTGATCGATTTGAGTCGCAGCATCAAGCGCACGCGCGGAGCTTTGAACAAAGCTTCGGCCTGATGATGGTCATCACGTCCATACAGAACACGCGCATATAGGTTGCGGCTGAAGTGACCGCGAACGACTCAAAGGAATGGGAACAAAGTGGCGGGAATGTTCCGACATACGGCGTGTGCCACTCCGCTTGAATGACCGAATAAGGACGCGCCGACAAGTCAATGGCGACGTGCGCCAGCGTTTCAAATCCAATCGGCACGAAACAATCTCCCATGCGGGACGATTCCTTGCGGTCGCCAAGCGCAGCTCAAAGGCCAGTCCCAATGCCAAAGCTACATCTTCTACAGTATGATGAGAGATCCGGCTGCAAGATCGCCAGTCGCTTTGATGGTCAGGTCAAATAATCCGTGGACCGCGAGATGCGTGAGCATGTGATCGAGAAATCAACTCCTGTGAAATCGCATTTTGCCTGTTCATCCAGTTCGATTGGATCTGGATTTGGGTTTCATTTGTTTGTCGTGATATTTCAGCCGTTCGCATGGTTTCTCCTTTGGGTTATATTCTTGCCTAAAGCATCCAACGCATCATCCGTATCCTGCGGACGTCCCACGCTGATGCGGATATGGTCACACCTGAGCCGGGTTTATTGAAGTAGCGGATAAAGACCCCATGTTCCTGCGCCAGACGGGCCTTGAGTTCTGCAGCGTCACGTCAACCACCTGACACAAAATGAAGTTGGATTGTGTGGGATATGGTTTTATGTATGGGATTTCCTGCAATGCCTTGAATAGTCTCGCTCTTTCTTCTTTCAAAGAGTTCGACGACTTTCTTCAAATCATCCGTGTGTTCCAATGAAACCGCCGTGACGCGATACTGGCCGCCACATTGACGTTGTATGGCTGTTTGGATTTCCATAGAGTGGGCATCAGCCAGAGTGGAAAGACACCAACATGGCCGATCCGCAGACCGGCCAGCCCCGCCCATTTGCTAAAGTGCGTAGCACGATCAAATTCTCACGCATTGGAACGCTTCGCGGATGCGCTTGGGTTTGCGCCAAGATCATCACCCGCAAATTCAATGTAGGCTTCATCAGCACGATCAGGTCTGCAGGGACAATAACTCATCCATCGTTTTGTATCGATCAAAGAACCATCCGGGTTGTTGGGCGATGTGAGTAAAGAATGGTTTGGGTTGGCGCGTTTCCACTGCCTTGCGGATGCCTTCCGATCGAGTGTAAAAAGTCCGCGCGGCGCGGACTTCAATACAACTTGCCGCGTTGGGTTCCGCATCGAAGGAGTACATGCCAAAGGTGAGCGGACAGGAAAGGATGCAGTCATTCGGGTCGAGGAAAACGCGCATGAGCAAGGTCGATCAATTCATCCGCGCCCTGTCCCGCCAGCAGATATTCTTCATCAACACCGGTGAATTTAGCAAGTGATTTTCACAGGGCTCGGCTTTCAGGATCAGGATAAATATGAGGGAATTCCATTTGCCCAGTGCCGCACGGACCACCGGCAGCGGACCGTAGGGATTCTCCGTTCGCATCCAGCTTGACGATCTGATCCGGACCGCGTCCGATGCGCGCGGACAAGACCTCCGAACGGTTCTATAGGTGTATAGGCGGGCAAAGATTCCAGTGTGTTCGAATTTTCATTTCACTTTTCCACCCTGACCAGCGCTAATTGGCATGCGCATCCAACCCTTCTGCCTGGGCAATTGTCGCGGCAATTGGGCTGATGGCTTGTACTGTCTTTTCATCAAGCGCCACGAGACTGACGATCTTTACAAGTCCCATACATTGAGCAGGGATGCGAAACGCGCAGAACCGCCCGTCAGCCTTGACGTGGCTCGGACCCGCGAGATAATCTCCCAACACTTCAAACGAATATTCACTTACGAGACGCCACCCGCATTATTTACTTTTTCAACAGTTCCGGGGATCACGCATGTGAAGGGCAAGATGTTCCGGCGCGTATTCATTGGCAAGCTGTACGGCTTCATGGTCAAGTCATTCGTCAAAACTGCGCCGCCGCGATTACCAGTGATGCAGTGATAATATCTGCGCGTCCGCGCTGTTCAAAATTGATTCGCAGCTTCGTCTGAACTTTCTCGATCAGTGACTGTGAAGGGGTTAATAAAATAGCCGAGGCAAGCAAGTCGTGTTCAGCCTGAGCAAGCAGGTCAGCAGCGACTCAACCTCAGGAGTCGCAAATTCATCGGCAATGACCACCGTTTCGGTCGGACCATTGTTAACCCGTCAATGCCGACCACGCCATAGACCTGGCGTTTGGCGAGCGTGACTAACGTAAATTACCGGGTCAAAGATCTTATCCACTGGGCGGATGGTTTCCGTGCCATACGCGAGACTGCGTTACTGGCGCTCCGCCGAGCAGATAAATCTCGTCCACCCTGCAATCGCACAAGCGGCCCAGGATCATCGGGTTGACAGGCAGTTTCCTTGTTTTTCAACAGAGCGGTTGGGCGGTGTGACCACCACGATATCGCTGACGCCCCCGCCGCGCGCGAATGGCGCTCGTCAATACGGTCGAAGACGGGGCGGTTCCGCCGGGCATCAACCCGACGCGTTGAATGGGACGGATGATCTGCCCGAGCGTACCGCCAGGTTCGTTCGTGAACCGTGATGTTGGCGGCTGTTGGCGGTGAAATGTTTCAATGCGCGCCGCGCTTTTTCAAGCGCATCCCGCTGGACGGGCGAGATCAGCGGTCAACGCAGACTGGTAATGGCTGCCTTCGAAACGGGAGCAGGCGAGGTCGAAATGCATCAAAGCGCAGGATCCACTCACGAAGCGCGGAGGTCGCCATTCCGCGCGAACATCCTTCAAAATGCGCTGTGACCGCCTGTTCCGCTGTTAAGAATTCGCCAAAGAGCATAGCAATGTTATCAGCACACGTTGACTGATCGGAAATTCATCGGGCGGTGCGCGCTGGATGGTTTGTCTTGCAGTTTGAGGTCGTATTGTTTTAACATGGGGTCTCCTATTTCAACGCCGCAAGCATGGCTGTGTAACGCGGCGGCTCGTCTTCAAAAATATAAGTGACAGGTGATACGATGATGCCGCTGCCGCCGATGCCTCTTAGTTCAGCAATGGCTTGTGTCAGGTGATCGCGGCGCACCACGACCGTGACCGAATGCCAGCCTTGATTCGCTTCGCGCGTGACGATGGGACTGATGGTCGGTCCTTGCAGACCGCCAACTGAAGTCTGTGTGAATAGTTTTTGAGCGATCGCCTCGGGACTGTCCCCGCGCATGTTCGCTATGACAAGCAGATTTTCCTTCGCCCGCAGATGTGCTTCCAATGTATTCCAGCAAACGACAGAGCCATCTCAAGGCCTGCGGATTGGTGTGCAGGTTTTTTGCGGTTCGCGATCAGCGCGGCTTGCGAAAGCCTGAATAAGTCCGTCGGGCAGTGCGCGCAGACGGTTATCCTGCAGGGTTTGTCCCGATGAAACCAGGTCAGAGATCATGTCGGCATACCCGATGGTCGGTGCAGTTTCTAGTGTGCCTTCGGCATAGATCAGGGTGTGCGGAATATCCTTTTGAGTGAGAAAACGTTCGGTTAACACTGGGAATTTTGTCGCCACCCGCAGGGGATGATCGAGCGTAGCGGCGAATTTCTTAAGCGTCGGAATATCGGTCACGTCCTTCCAGGTTTCGGGGACTGCCAATCGCAAAGAACACTGACCAAAGCCAAGCCCGTCATGCAAAATGATGATGTCGCCATTCTCGCCGCGTTTTTCTTCAATCACATCAACGCCCGTGATGCCAAAATCACACTGCCCTGGCGGACATGACGACAATATCGGTTGGGCGTTGAAATAGCACGGTCAGCTCGGGCAGGGCGGGCATCTTCGCCTGGTATTGGCGCGGATTTAATTCTGCACGGGCAGGCCCGTCTCGCGGCGAAGTCCATTGCCTCGTCTTGCAGGCGGCCTTTGGAGGAAGTGAGGTCGAGTTGGTTGTGCGTGGTCATGGGTTTTCCTTTTCAGTTTATTTTAGTGTTTGAATAGAGGCGGGTGTTTTCCGACCATTTCAAAAGCAAGATGGATTAACAAAAATCCGACCATGGGTCGGGGATTGATGAACAAAAAGATGGGAGCCTGTTATTTTCCAGCAGGCACGCGCACATTGACCTCCCGACCATGCGGGGTTGGATGTGATGATGGTGATGAATATGCGCCGACAGGTTGTTCATAATGTGTGGCAGTATACCAACGTGTTTGGAATTTCGCAAGCGAAAGTTAATATGTCGTTGCGAGGAGGGTGCTCTCCCCGACGACACTTGCACCGCACTGCGTTCCCTGGCACCGCCCGCCAGGGCAGGTGTGTTACAGTGCGGTGAGCAACCCCTAATAAAAGAAGGCTGCTTCGGCAAAACCAGGAGCACCGCACAGCGACATGAGCTAACTAAACAACGCCTTGATATCATCCTTTGTGAGCGACTTGAAGAAACTGGATTCGTTGGAGATGATGCTCTTTACAAGGGCGCGTTTCTTTTCCTGTAACTGCAATATTTTTCTTCGACTGTGTCACGCGATGATCTTATAGATAAAGACAGGTTTCTTTTGACCGATGCGGTGGGCGCAGTCACTGGCTTATTTCAACGGCGGGATTCACCACGGGTCAAGATGGATGACGTAGTCAGCGGCAGTCAGAGTTCAAACCCGCGCCGCCCGCCTTCAAGCTGATCAGGAAGAAAGGAAAGGACGGGTCGTTCTGGAACAAGTCCACACGCGACTGACGATTGGGCGTGCGCCCGTCGAGATAAACATATTTGATGCCGCGCTCATCCAGTTCAAAGCGGATCAGTCTGAGCGTTTCCACGAACTGCGAGAAGATCAACGCCTTATGATTTTCAGCTTGCAGGGTTTCGAGAGTTTCAAGCAATATCTCGAACTTGGGCGCTTCGCCCTTATAGGATGAGATCCACCAGCGCGGGATGAATGGCGATCTGCCTCAGTCGCAGCGGACCTTCAATATCTTAAGCGCGCATCGTTCATGCCTTCTTTCGATCAGGCCAAGCAATTCGGCACGGTATTTTTCACGGGTCTGCGTGTACAACTTTTCTGCGCGGGTTCCATATCGGTGTAGACGATGCGCTCGGTGCGCGGCGGCGGGAGTTCTGGCGCGACCTGTTCCTTGGTGCGGCGCAGGATGAACGGATACACCAGACTGCGCAGCGTTGCCATGGCTTTCTCGTCTCCGCCGCTTTCGATCGGTGTGGCGAAGGCGTGCTTGAAATAATCCATATTGCCGAGCAAGCCGGGGTTCACGAACGCGAACTGCGACCATAATTCGAAGGTATTATTTTCAACGGGCGTGCCTGTCATCACAAGGCGGTGATCCGCTTTCAACAAACGTGCCGCCTTCGCGCTCTTTGCCAGTGGATTTTTAATGGCCTGCGATTCATCAAAGGATGACGCGCTGAAACGGATAGCCATGCAAAAATTTCAACATCGCGCAGCATCGTGCCATAGGTGGTCAGCACCACATCGTAGTCATTGAATACAGATATATCCTTGTTGCGGAAGTTGCCCATGTATTCAAGAAAGCGCAGGCCGGGCGTGAACTTTTCTGATTCCCTTTGCCAGTTGGCAATTAAACTTTGGTACGAGCAGCAGCGCCATAAAACTCAGCCTTGGATTGCTCTTCAATGACGGCAGATAGGTCAGCACCTGGACGGTCTTGCCCAGTCCCATGTCGTCGGCGAGGATGCCGCCGAATTTATATTCACGCAGGAAGTGCAGCCAGTCGAAGCCGTGCTTTTGGTAGGGGCGCAGTTTCCCGACGAAGACCTTTGGGGGCGGCTTTGGCGCGATCCGCTCAAAGGCGCAGACGTTCGCGGCTGATCTGAATCTGAGGGCGGGTGAAGCGCTTCATCTTCTTCGAGCAGTTTATCCAACAGCGGGATGTGAAAATCGCTGACGCGGCATCCGTCCTCGGTTTCCTCCGCCAGATTCCACAAGTGTTTGTATTTCTCCAGCCATTCTTCGGGAATTTGTCCGACGGAGCCATCGGCAAGTTTGATGTAATGCTCGCTGCGTTTGAGCGCCTTGCGGACTTCATGAAATGAGATCTGCTGGTCTCCAAACTCTACCACGGTCTTGAGGGTCGAACCAGTCAATGCCTGAGGTAATGCTGACGCGCAGGACGGGCGTGCTGCGGTTGATCTTGCCGAGTTTGAGTTTATCTTCGCCATAAATCTCAAAACCCGCCTCGGTGAGCTGTGGAATGGAATGTAAAAGAAAGTCGTATGGATGCGCGCGGGCGCTCTGGTTCAAGCGATGCCATAGGGATGTTCTGAACTCGCGCGTTTGAGACGATAGCCCGGGTCGGTTAGCGGTTGATAGAAATACTCTTCGCGCGGGCTGACGGTGAATGCGCAGATCCCATGTATCGGCAATGGTCATGACCACAGCAGATTCATCCTGCATGAGCGGAAGTTCATAGTCGCCGTAACCGAAGCGCAGGTCAGCGCGTAAATGTTGTCCTTATCCGCGACTGCTTCGCTTGTCATCGTGCAGGTACAGGCGCGGCGCAGGGTCGGTGTTGACATCCCGCCAGTGAACGAGGTCGCTTTTGATGGGCAGCACCTGCGCGATCTGCGCGAAATATTTTCACGGAAGACATCCACCTGCGCGGCGGGGATCATGATTAGGAATGATGAAAGAACGGAGAGCGCCTGCGCGTTGTTGATTGCGCGACATGATCGTCCATCAAGACCAGGTCGGGTTGTTCGTGATCACATCAATTTTTGTTTGACCGGGTGAACTCGCCGTCGTTTTCAAAACCCGCCTGCAGCGCAAGTTTGCTGGCGTCGCTTTGCGTGATCGATTTTTATATCCACGGGCCGAGGCAGGAAGTGTAAACGGCGTTCAACTTTATCGGGGAAAGACTTCCAAGAAAAACGGGCATCCACTTTCGCCAGCATGGACAGGTAGGTGGACATGCCGCTCGAAGTTCACGCCATACATGCGGCTGATGGTCTGCAGAATATTGAAAGGAGATGCCGTCAGATCCGAGATATGAACAGCCACGCAGGATTCATCTGCTGATGCATGACTTCGCCAAACTCTGATCCATTTTGGAGTCGAGTCTAGGGGTTTATTGATCTCCTGCGCGGACGGGAACTCATGCCCCTGAGAAGATTCCACTCGCTGGCTTTGATGATAAAGGGTTCGAGAGAATAGGAATGGGAGGGACGATAGGCGCTGCCATATCCATAACTACCGAACTGCGAGCGAGTCAGTAATACCAGCGCGACATAGCGGTTGTGAGTGCTGACCGCCGCCCGGCGCGGGGATTAACGACAGCGTTTCTTTTAAATATGTTTTGCCAGTTGCCACCGGGCTGTAAATTTTGAAGTGAAACATCATCATCTTCCTCCTCCGCATGACCTCTCAAGTAGTCGCTTAATTCCATCGCGGCGGCGATCATGTGTTTGCAAAAATGATTGCCCGCGTATGGACAGTCGCAGTCAAAATGCAGCCTGCCCGTTTTCTGATCGACTTCGATCTCGACAATGTAATCGCCTGAGTTGCCTTCCACTTCGCAAACGGCGCGGCGATTGTTGTTGAACAGGCTGATGTCACGCACACGCCCGATCTTGCATGATAGGTGTATCCGCGCTGGATGGTTTGAGTGTCCGCCTGTTGGTAATAAGGATAGTTATCGAGGAGTTCGGGGGTAAAGACTGGGCATGGCAGGTAATTATGGTACAAGCCCCGATTTGAGGTTGATTGCTCCTTGTTAAATGTAATCGCTCAGGATGAGGGGGGCATCCTGAGCGATTACAAACATATTTTATCGAAGGTATTTTATTTCGTCAAGGAAAAATCCGGTTTTGGTACCTTAAAAAATGAAGGGATTAAATTTTTTACAAAATTATGCGATCTTTTGCAGGGTGCGAATTTCCCAAATGAATGAATTGGCTCTGGAATCAAATGGTGTATTTAAAGTACAAACGCCAGGATGAGGGGGGCATCCTGACGTTTGCAAAATTATTTTATCATCTATTTTATTTTATGCAATGGTCATGCCTGGGTATTCATGAAATTCTTACAATTCTCATACACGTCCCATCATGTGAATTATATTTTCCACCTGATATTGACCTGACAGCCCATACCGAGCTGAGATTTGATGGATAGCTCGGCGCCAATCAATGCGGCGCGCTCGAACATGCCCGCCACCCCAAAATGCTTGTTTGCGAGCAGGCTCGAAATATCCAGCCACACCCCCGCCGCGAAGCCGATCCCGTTGTCGCTCACGGTCAGGTTGACCGCACTTTCATTGGCAACACCGCTCAGAATAATTTTGATTGAATATCGTTTTGCCAACCTATCACGACACTGATTGCTGACGCAGCATTCCAGCCAAGCCTTCAAAGAGAATGAAATATGGGCAATCCCGGCAACCTCCTCTGACTGCTCCAAACATCAATCTTGCTGGGTAATGACGGAAGGCGGGAAACCCCAGGGCTCTCTGTAGGAGAAACAGCCAATCTTTCCATGGTTTTTCAGGCTATAGGTATCGACTGTATTTGCAAAAACTTTAGTACAAATGAGAAGCAAATCGAGGTCATCGATCAAATTAATAAAAGATGCTAGAGACTGCATACGGTCAGTATCTGGATGATCAGATTATTGATACTGAAGCCACATATTGGCGAGCTGCGCGTGCAAAAAGTTGTCCGTTTTTCGGACTGGCATTTTATATGGGAGCACTTGCGAGTGGAGCTTCCCTGGATACAGCCGAAGCTATTCTAAAGCTCGGTCGTTTATATGGCGAGATGGTTCAAATCCATGACGATTTAAGTAATAGTTTTGCTGATCACTGCGGTTCAGATTGGCTTCAAAGAAAATCTACACTGCCGATCTTGTTTGCCCGGGTTGTGAATCATCCAGAACAGATGAGGTTTATGACACTTTTGGAAAATATCACTAATCTTGATCAAGTGCGTGAAGCTCGGGGAATTTTATTGCGCTGCGGTGCAGTCAGTTATTGTTTGAATGAGATTGTCCATCGGGATAACATCGGGAAGCAGTTTTTAGCTGATTTGAACCTGCCTAACTCAGAGCCTCTTGATCAAGTGTTTGATCATATCGTTACGCCAATTTGGAAATTACTTAAAATCAATCTAGAGATTTCGTGAATAAAAGGCTGAGGGTCTTCCCCGGCGGCAGGTGTTCCCCTTCAAGGCTGCCACCCCGGTATTTGCATTTAAGGAAGACCCTCTCGGCAGCGTATCCCCGCTGGCACTGCACAGGTTTCCCCCCTGAACGGAGAAGCGGTTTTATCCGCCGTGATCAGCGTTCACTAACCGCAGTCATTATCATCTCAATACCTGTACAGGTGAATAGGCTGGAAGTTAAAGAACATAGACATTTGTACTCTTTTCTGAAAAAGCCTTGAACGCCCGTCCCATTTCGGGTACGCTGTCAGTAAGGAAAATGCATATGCAGCCCAATCGAAAGATCAATGTAGCCATCCTCGACGACCATCAAAGCATTGTGGACGGGTATGTCCACCGCCTCAGCCAAAGCCCTCTGATCGAAGTGGTTGCCACGCTCAATTTTGGCGATCAACTGGAACCCGCGCTCGCGAAATTCCCCACCGATGTGCTGCTGCTCGATATCAGTGTGCCGGTCTCCGCCAAAAATTCAAACGACTATCCCATCCTGTATGTCATTCCCAAACTGATGCAGTTGTACCCGCACATGAATATCCTGGTCATCTCGATGTTCGCCGAACGCGGGCTGATCCGCGGCATCATGGACGCCGGCGCGAACGGCTACATCCTCAAGGACGACCGCAGTACCCTGGTGGACCTCGCCAACGTGGTGCTGACCATCGCCGGCGGCGGAATCCATCTCAGCCAAAAGGCGCATCAACTCTTTCTGAGCGACCAGCTCAATCGGACCGGGAACACGCTCAGCCTTCGTCAGTTGGAAGCGCTCTCACTGTGCGCGGCCTTCCCGGATGCGCTGACAACCGAACTATCGAAGGAAATGGCCGTCGCCAATTCCACTTTCCGCAACCTGCTCTCGGGTGCCTATATCAAACTAAATGTTCGCACACGCACGGCCGCCATTTCGAAGGCGCGCAGCCTTGGGATCATCACCCCGTTCGCGCCTCCCACGCCAAGCGCGGACTGATCCCAGCCGCGAAGTAAATCGTCTTCGTTTTGGTACATGCAGAGATATTACCCGATCAGATCGTGATTATTTGAATGGATGGGGAAAATTTATGAAACCGGGTTCATCGCAAACTGAATATGAAAATGAAGAAAACAGACAACTGGCGGGCATCCTGTCCATGCTTATCTGGATATCATGGGGCGTGTACCTGGTCGTTCTCGCCACCGCGCTGAGCTTCAAAGACTGGAAGTTGACCGCTGCGACTCTGGCTGGCAGCACCCTGCTGTTTATCCCATTGGAATTGCTCAAGCGTCAGCGTTTGCGCTCCAGCGCTGTCCTCGTTGTATTATTCACCATTGCGACCGTGACCGTCATTGCGACCATTGGACAGGGCATCCGTGATCTTGCCATACTCGCATTCCCGCTGGTCTTTATTTTTGCGGGTCAGGCTTTGAACCGCAATTTTTACTGGCTGTCAATCAGCCTGAGCCTGGCGGCGGTCTGCTGGCTGGCACTGGGCGAAATCTATGGCAGGTTCCTCCCCAAGCCCTTCGAAGGCGGAATATCCATCTGGATCTACCTCATCCTCATCACCTTTATTTTACTGGTGGCTGCAATTGCGGTGGATACGCTGGCAATCAATACGCGGAACTCGCTGGATCAGGCGCGGCGGGAAGTTACACAGCGCAAGCATGCCGAAAATGAACTCGCGCTTTCTGAAAGAAAATATCGCACGCTGCATGAAACCATGCGGGATGGATTTTGCAGTGTGACGATGGACGGCAGCATTCTGGAAAGCAACGAGATATACAGGACCATGCTGGGATACTCCGAGACCGAGTTGTCTCAACTGACCTATATGGATATCACACCTGAAAAATGGCGCGCCCTTGAAGCAGATATTGTAGAGAATCAGGTCTTAAAGCGCGGACACTCCACAGTCTATCAAAAGGAATACAGAAAAAAAGACGGCACGCTTTTTCCGGTGGAATTACAAACCGTTCTGCTGCGCGGTGAGGATGGCGGCCCGTGCGGGATGTGGGCGGTCGTACGCGATATCACCGAGCGTAAACTGGCAGAAGAACATCTCAAGAGAAGTGAAGCCATGCTCAAAGAAATGGGGATCATAGCCAAGGTCGGTGCATGGAAAGTTGACCTGGGATCAATGGAACAGACATGGACGGAAGAGATCTATCTGACCCTTGAAGTGGATGGATCCCATCATCCCAGTGTCGGAAAGGGGATCGAATTCTTTGCGCCCGCCTCCAGACCTGTCATTGAAAAAGCCTTTCAGAGCGCCGTGGAACATAACGAGTTTTTTGACCTTGAATTGGAATTCATATCTGCCAAGGGAACTCACAAGTGGGTGCATATCATAGGCGGGCGGGATATTGAAAATAACGATATCCATGGAACATTTCAAGACATTACCGAACGGGCTCAGGCGCAAGCCGCCCTGCGGGACAGTGAATATTTTGTCAAAGGCATATTAGACTCGCTCACAGCCCATATCGCGGTGCTGGATGACAAAGGGGTGATCGTGGCGGTTAATGAAGCCTGGAGGAAATTTGCGAGGGAGAACAACAGCCCGCAGTCCACTGATTATTTGGGAATCAATTATCTGAATGTCTGCCAGCCTGCGATGCGGCAGGGCGACTCGGTCGCAGATCAGGTGGACCTGGGCATTCGCGCCGTGTTGAACGGAACGCGCTCTCAATTCACCACTGAGTATCCTTGCGATTCCCCCACCCAGCAGCGCTGGTTCTGCATGACGGTGGTTCCGCAGCATGCTCCGCGCCGGGGTGTGATCATTATTCATGAGGATATTACCGAGCGTAAGCAGGGGGAACAATCGCTGCAATCGCTCAACATTGCCTTGCAGACTTCCCTTGTCCGCGAGAAGGAATTGGCGCGTACTGATCAACTCACCGGTATAAAGAATCGCCGTCATCTGTTTGAGTGTGCCGAACACGAGTTCGAGGTGGCCGCGCGTTATCAGAAGCCCCTGTCTGTATTGATGTTCGATATTGATCATTTTAAAAAGGTCAATGACGCCTTCGGCCACGCGGTCGGCGACCAGATGCTTCAAGCGCTTACAGCGATCACCCGTAATTGCCTGCGAAGCGCGGATGTCATCGGACGCTATGGCGGTGAGGAATTCATCATCCTGATGCCAATGACGAAGGCAGAAAAGGCATACGTGCTGGCGGAGCGCATCCGCGAAGACGTATCAGCACTGTCCCTGGCCAGGCCAAACGGGATTGTGCGTATTACACTCAGCATTGGCATTGTTGAAATACGCCCGTCCGAGTCCGTCGAAGATGTATTTCGCCGCGCAGACAATGCCATGTACACAGCCAAGCAAAATGGACGTAATCGTACCGAAGTCGGAGACAGCCAGCAAGGATTGATCCCCGCCAATCAATTGAGCAACCCGTCAAAGGATCTAACTTGAATCTGTCAATTTGGGGAATACCCAGCGGTGGTATGGGTTGTATATGGAGAAGCGGGGCAGGTTATAAAGCCTGCCCCGCTTCTCCATATACAAAATAGTTAATGCCAATCATGGATAACGAAAGTATGTCATGCTGAGGTGCGGTTTTTCCTGTCCCGAAGCATCTCTACCAAGTCATATCCAAGACCTTTCGTCACCGACAAATGCTCCCTCAGGTTGACATGATGGTGGTTTTGGCTTATCCATTATTCGCGTTTATTAGCAACAATACCGCAGGAAAACAAGAAATGCTATTAAGTTATTTTTTGTTTTCCTCCAGCCATTTCTTAATGACTTCAGCGATCATGGCAGGGTCTTCTTCAGACAATTTGGTTACGATTCGAGCCAGTTGTTCATCCTGCGATTTGATGTCGCTTTGTTTTTTTACAACTGGATTCTCTTTATCAACCTTTTCCGGCGGCAATTTATCTTTTGGATTCATGATCTTTTCCTTTTCTAATTTCAATCTGATTATACTTTTATGGTCGCGTTCCCGGCAATAAACGGTTTTGAAAGGCGCCCGATTAAATTATATCCAGGCATTTTGCGCTAAAATCAAGAACGGTCTGGAATCAAACAGACTCCAAAATAAAAACCAATAAGGTAATGTATCAATGTCCATTGATACCGCCATCAGCCGTCCCAAGACCGCCCTGGCGATGTAATCTCAAGGGAACACAATATTTGGTATTGGCGCGGCTGATATGGGGATGCCGATTAGTAACAGATCCCAGGCGAGTCAGAACAGGACAAGTTTAATGCCTTGCTTACGCATAAAGATGCTTGTTGTTACAAAATAATAGTTCGTGGAATGTAAAAAAAATAATCTTACCAACCCTGCCTTATGTCAATAGACACCCTCTTTTCCCCTTACCGAATCTGCCCCATCGGCGCGCACATTGACCATCAAGGCGGTGAGGTTTTGGGGCGTACCATTAAGCTTGGAACCACACTCGAATATCAACCGCTTGACTCCAAAGAAATTCGCATTACGAGCGAACAATTTGGCAAAGCAAAATTCGTCATTGGTACCCTTGATAAAACTCACTGGATACGCTATGCCCAGGCGGCGGCGCGGGTCCTGAATCCCAAACGCGGCATGAAAGCGCATGTGACGGGTTCGCTCATCGGTTCGGGGCTGAGTTCATCCGCTTCGGTGGGGCTGGCATATCTCAGGGCGCTGGCTGATGTGAATGATATTGAACTTTCCAATGAGCAGCTCGTTCATTTGGATTTTGAATTGGAACACGACCAACTCGGATTGCAAAATGGATTACTTGATCCCATGAGTATTGTCTATGGGAAGAAGAATGCGCTTCTTTTCATGGACACGGTAACTGGTTCTGTTTTCCCGGTCATTGACCCACCCTCGAGCGACTCCGCCTGGGTCGTGGCATATTCAGGCCTCTCGCGCGAACTCACTAAAAGCGGATTTAATGTCCGTGTGGCGGAATGTCACGAAGCGGCAGCCTCTTTGCAAAAAGGTGCCTGGAAGCTGGGCGATGTCCCGCATGAAATTTTCGAGGCGAAGAAATTTTCCCTGCCTGAAAATATCCGCAAACGGGCGGAGCACTTTTTCAGCGAAGTTGAACGTGTCCACCTAGGCAGACAGGCTTGGGCGGAGTCAGATGCGGCGCGTTTTGGTCAGTTGATGAATCAATCTTGCGCGTCGTCCATCAGGAATTACGAATCAGGCAGTGATGTATTAATCCAATTACATGAAATTATCAGCAGTACAAGCGGCGTCTATGGCAGTCGCTTCAGCGGCGGTGGCTATGGCGGGTGCGTGGTCGCGCTGGCAGAACGAGACCTGGCAGAAACTGCCTGCAAGAAGATCGCGGAGACGTTTTCTGCCATTCATCCTGAGCTGCCATCACAAGTTTTTGTCGCAGAAACGGGAGATGGTTTGCAATGATTCGCTCCGCGGTTTTACTCGCGGCAGGGCGCGGCAAACGTCAACGCCCGCATACCGATATCACACCCAAGCCTTTGCTCGAAGTGAATGGACGCCCCACATTGAATTTTGTATTGTGCGCGGTGGCAAAGGCTGGCGTGGAGCGGGTTTGCATTGTGACAAATCATTTGGAAGAAAAAATCTTTGAGTATGTTGGCGATGGCTCGAAATGGAATCTTTCCGTGAGCTTTGCGCATCAATCTGAACTGAAAGGCAATGGGGATGCATTGATGTCCGTGCCTGAGGGTTGGATCCAGGATGAAGCCGTTATGGTCGTGGCAACGGATTACATTTTGAAGGAAGGATCTTTGCTTGAGCTTGTACAGGCACAGGAGAAGCATCAGGCAGAGATCGTAATGAGCCTGAAGGAATGTCCAGTTGAAGAACTCGCCTCCCGCTCCAGCGTGGACGTCGACTCAGCTTGGCGCGTGAAACGAATTATCGAGAAACCAAAATGGGAAGAGATCATGAGTCCATACGCAGCTTCGATTTTATTTATCCTGCCGCCGCAAATTTGGGAATACCTGACGCAGGTCATGCCTTCGGAGCGCGGCGAGATCGAAATGCAAGTCGCAATTGACAGGATGATCCGGGATGGATTTAAAGCAGTTGGGGTATTGCAGTCAGCGCCAGAAGAGTGGCGACCGCCTTTATTTTAATTGTTTCTTTAACCACTCAATTGCGGCCGACTGCATCTCGAGGTCAAATTTGTGCGGACCGGGGGTAGAACTGCCCAACATATGCATCAGGCTTTCCAACATTCCAATAATGATTTTGTAAACGCATGTGCGCTTCCCTCATCCCATCCTCTGTAAACAGCTCATCTTGTATATTATATTGAACCAGCAGGGGGGATGGAGCACGGGAAGCGGCGATATCGGGCCAGTCACCATGCCGTGACCAACCAAAGGGAAATAACATCCATGTGTGTGACATGTTATGGTCGAGCAATGCTGGGTATGTGGTCATCAAACCAATAATGACCGCGGCTCGAATACTTTCATGTGTGGCATTTAACAAAGCCGCCCGATTTCCTCCCCCCGATAAACCAATGCATCCAATGCTTTTTGAATTCACGTCCGCGCGTGAGCGCAGGTAATTCAAGGCAACGCGATCTTCGAAGGAAACGACTCCGGCCATGTTGGTGCCAAGAATATTACAATACTTCGAAACCCAATGCTCGTGAAAATAGGCGGCGGTGTTATAAAGCTCAACTTCATCTGATATTTGGCTCGTTCGCAACAGGTCGGCTGTTTTGCTGCCCATCGTTTCCATCATGGTCTCCAAAGGGAATCGGCGGCTGCCCCATAGGAATACATCATGAACCAGTACTACAAATCCTTCGCGCGCCAGCGCATTGGCATAAGCTCGCCCACTGTATGGGATTTGGCGGAAGTCAATTAATGTGGACAGGGTCTTTTCGGGGCCATCGGCGATTTTTTCTTTTCCATAAAATTTGAAATCACTATGATCGTGCAGAGCAACGATCCCAGGAATTGATCCTTTTGCGTTCGCTGGTTTAAGTACATAGGCATGAGTGCGCGGCCCATACCCAACTGACCAGGAAACCTCTTCTCCGACAATCCCATCCTTCTCCCACTTGCTTTCAATCTTTACTTCCAGTGGGTTTTCCTCCTCGTGACAAAATCCCAACACATCAAATATTAATGATCGAGTTTGCGGTCCAGGGACAGCGATTGGATAAATGGATTGTTGCCGGCGTGCCGCATCAACCCAGTCGCTGAAAACACCAAGATGCTGATAATGTTCAAACATAAATTTTCTCCTTATGCAATTTCATTACTTTAATTGCGGAAAATAATTTCAAATGAATTCGTATTTGTGCGGAATAAAGCCAGGAAGCAATTTCAAGAGATTATACAACCAGCGTTTTCATCTAGTGGTGGTATCATCGCCTTATGATGACAGCCACCGCCATTGCCCATCCAAATATTGCCTTCATCAAGTAGTAACGAAATAAACTCCATTACCCTGACGGGACGGCTGGTTTTTGAGAAAAAATGACTTTAACTAATATAGGTGTGTAAGCGGGATCATTAAAACACGACCTGAAAGTGGGGGCACTGTACTTGATTAATTAGCCAGGAAAAAGACAAGGCGCACTTTCCTTTTTCGTGGTAATATTTATTCATGATACAACGTAGCGCTTATTTACAGACCATTCAAACTGCCTTGCAGCGCAGCCGGGTGACAGCCTTGATTGGCCCTCGTCAATCAGGAAAGACTACGCTTGCCCGTCAGTTTGTCTCTCCAGATTCATCCAACTATTTTGACCTGGAAGATTTAACCAGCATAGCTCGCCTGCAAGAACCGATGACAGCCCTGCGTGACCTGCACGGAATTGTTGTTATCGATGAAATCCAACGTCGTCCGGATCTTTTCCCTATTTTACGAGTTCTCTCAGACCGCAATCCCTTGCCTGCCAAATTTCTTATTCTTGGTAGCGCATCTCCTGAGGTGCTTCGTTCATCTTCAGAATCCCTGGCTGGGAGAGTGGAAACCATTCCGGTTAATGGTTTTAGCCTTGCGGAAGTGGGTGCCGCATCTCAGCCAAAGCACTGGTTGCGAGGCGGTTTTCCGCTTTCATTTTTGGCAAATTCGGAAGTGGACAGCCTTGCCTGGCGAAAGAATTTTATTCAAATGCTATTGGAGCGGGATTTGCCACAATGGGGGATTCGCATCCCGGCCGCATCGCTCTTACGCTTTTGGACGATGCTCGCGCACTATCACGGCCAAATTTGGAATAACGCAGAGCCTGCACGATCTCTCGGAGTCAGTGAACCGACTGTGCGTAATTATTTGGATATCCTTGAAGGGGTTTTCATGATGCGCGTTTTGCAACCTTGGCATGCAAACCTGAAAAAGCGGCAGGTTAAAGCGCCAAAAATTTATTTCCGCGATACCGGACTGCTTCACTACTTGCTAGGAATTCGTTCTGAACTGGATTTGCACACTCACCCTAAAAGTGGAGCATCCTGGGAAGGGTATGCAATAGAAGAAATTTTGAAAACCACCGCCCCCGATGAAGCATATTTTTGGGCGACACATGGCGGGGCCGAACTGGATTTGTTGCTTCTCAAAGATGGGCATCGCATTGGCGTGGAATGTAAAAGGGTGGACGCTCCACGTCTGACATCATCCATGCGTACAGCGATGCAAGATCTTGAACTAGATCGGCTTTTTGTTGTTTACCCCGGCCCGTTGGCTTATCCGATTGCAGAGAAAATCTCGGCATTGCCGATAAATCTTCTCGCGGATTCGGCATCTGTTAACTTCTTAAATATGCCATAGGGAGAAAAAATGAATTTACACACCGCAACCGCCCTCGCCCAACCAAACATCGCATTGGCGATGTAATCTCAAGGGAATACAGTATATAGTGACTGCGAGGCTGGCTTTGCCTGAAGTCAGAGCTTCCTCACTAACAACCAGTCGGATTCCGAAACGTATATTCAAGGATCGTTGACTACAATCGGGAAGATCGCTTTGGAAAAACCTCTTTATGCCCAACATACTCATCCATACGAAGATCAACGCGCCTGCGCTTCGGCGTAACCTGGTTTCACGCAAAAGGCTCCTCACCCTGTTACTAGATGGGATCAAGCAGGGGCATAAGCTGACGTTTATCTCCGCACCTGCTGGGTTTGGCAAGACTACCCTTGTGAGCGAATGGATCACTTCTGGGGAAGTCCCTGCCGCGTGGATTGCATTGGATGAAAGCGATGACAACACTTCCCGCTTCTTGACCTACCTGATAGCGGCTCTGCAAACCCTGATCACTGGTGTCGGGGAAGGTGTTTTGGCGGCACTTCAATCGTCACAGCCCAGTTCTGCCAAAGACTTGCTGACCACCCTGCTCAATGAATTATCCTCAACGGAAGACGACTTCATTCTCGTCCTTGATGATTATCAAGCGATAGATTCCAAAGATGTGGATGAATTGCTCACATTTCTGGTGGAGCACATGCCGCCATCCATGCATTTGGTCATCACCACCCGCGAAGACCTTCGTCTGCCCCTCGCCCGCTTGCGTGCCCAAAATCAGTTAACGGAGATCCGCGCTGCAGAATTACGCTTTACAGAAAACGAAGCCGCTGATTTTCTCAATCAGGTCATGGGGTTGAATCTTTCCGCCGAAAACATAGCCGCATTGACACCCGCCTTGCAGAGTTGGAAAGGATGTTACAAGATGGCAGCAACTAGCCGCATAAACCACTTGACTGTGATCGCAAAGAAAAGGCAAGAAACAAATAAAAACGGAGATCTTATTCGCCGTTTCAGGGATGCTCGTAAGCGTGGCATGTTTTTATGCAAAGACGGCAAAGAGAGAACTTTTCAAGAATGGCTTGAAACATTACCCCCTGAACTTGCTGCAAAAATTTTGAAGATTGCCGGCCACCCCGAATAAAAATTTATCTGGATACAAAAATAGAACTTTTACAATTGAATATTTGCAAACGTGTATCAGTTACGCGGGCGTGTATAATCCCATTCATGGAGTGCAAATCATGGTGACCAATGGCGAATGGTTAACCGTAAAGGAAGCGGTTAACATAAGTGGCTATAACCCCGAACATATCACGCGGCTAATTAGACAAGGCAAAATAAAAGCAAAAAAATTTAGCATTGTCTGGCAGGTCAACCGTGATTCTCTTTTAGCATATATAGAGACCCAGAAAAAGCCACACCGAAAGCCCCATGAAAAGTAGTATAATCTGCATGTCGTAACATACGACATCACACCCCGTTATAACGGGCGAGTAAAGCGTTGGAAGCGCGATACACGCCCTGACCCCCACGCCAGAGAGCGGCGCAAGGGCTGGGACAGATTCTATCATGTCTCACCTGTTACCCGCTTGCGGCAATCGCCCAAGCGGTTTTTGTTTTGGCATGGGGAATTAGATCAAATGGAGGCTTATGACCAAAACAAAAATACTACTTTACACCTTGCCCTTGCTTGTATTGGCTTGTTCAATGACCGCCCCGCAAAGCGGCGCGGCAATACCCCTGCCCATGTCAAAGCAAACAAACCACGCAAACCCGCCCCCTGCCCCAACCATATGCCAAGTTAGAACAGGTGTCGGCGCGGGCGCATTGAACTTACGAACTTGCGGCGGTATTCATTGCCTTATTGCAACAATATTGCATGAGGGCGAAACATTGACCCAGACCCAAGCTCAAGCCGTCAATGGCTGGCTTGCAGTAAAGACCGCAAGCGGTTTGCAAGGATGGGTGAATTCAAAATATATAAATTGTAAGGTGACAAAATGACAACGATTCTTAAATACGCGGCAAAGGTTTTCTTCTTTGTCCTAGCTGTAATGTTAATTGCCTGGAGTGCGGGCAGAGGGCTTGATTTTATTCAAAGCACATTGCCCGAAGGTCAAAAAGCCAATGGATATTTTGGGCTTGCGGGTACTGAGATCGGCATGCTTGTTTGGTTGCTTGTATTCATGTATGCCGCCCGTTCTATTGGACAATATGTCACAGCGGGAATTATGACTCTTGTAGACTTAGCTGGCGCAATCGCCTTGTTTACATTTGATAGTTTGTTACGGGCCGGGCAAAGCGGCATGATTACAACTTTGCAACCCGAAGAAGTTAAGACCGTAATTCTTGCCCTGAATGGTTTGATTGGTGCAAATGTGATCGCAACCGTCCTATACCACCTTGCCGATAGTGAGACACAAAAGCGCATCAGCGAGGCTGTTATGGAAGGCTTGTTAGAGTTGAAAGTCATGGCGGCTATTGAAAGGCAAGGGCGCGCAATCGTTGACGCCAAAGCCCCAGAACTTGCAGATCAATATCTTGAAGAATTTAAGGCGCGGTTTGGTAACGCTAATGCATTGGGTTTATCTGCAAATCAAGAAAAACAAGATGATGAATTGCCCGAATGGTTGGATTGGCGCGAATGGTTGCAAGGCTATCAAGCGGCGCGTAAGGCAGATAAAGCCGGCCCTGTAATTTATCAAAACACGGTGACAAGCCCTTTAGCAGAAACAAAGGAGGGCAGCAAATAACCATAAAGCCTGCCCCCAAGACTAAGACGCCCCGCCCTGATACCTATTGCAACAACCCTGCTTGCGGCAAGCGGATTAGCGCGGGCAGGCACGGCAGGCGGCAATACTGCAACAAGGCATGCAAGCAGGCGGCATGGCGTAACAGGAACATTGTTACCCCTGCCATTGGTAAAGGTAACACAACGATAACAGAGAAATCGACGCAAGCGTAACTGATGTTTTAGCCTGCCCGTCATGGGTGACTATGGCGGGCAGGGGAAAGGAATATAAGAACATGACCAAGAACGCGGCAATTTATTCAAGAGTAAGCACAGACGAACAAGCAAAGGGATATAGCCTTTCCTCACAAATTGAGGCTTGCCATTCATACGCCAAAGAACGCGGATACACAGTGACCGCAACTTTTTCAGATGATTTCACAGGCGCTGCAATAGATCGCCCTGAGTTGAATAAGCTGCGTGATTTCATGGCGCGCAATCCGATTGACGTTGTGATCGTTTACGATATTGACCGCTTGGCGCGCAAGAGTGCCTACCAGTATTTGATTGAGGAAGAATTTAAGCGGGCGGGTGTAGTGATTGAGTTTGTCATGGGCCAATATGAGGATACAGATGAAGGGCGGTTACAAAAGCAAATTAAGGGTGTAATTGCCGAATACGAAAAGGCAAAGATACTAGAACGAAGTAAACGCGGCAAACGGGGCAAGGCAAAGAGCGGCTTTGTTTTGACAGGTGCGCGCCCGCCCTATGGCTACACTGTCAAATCAGAGGCACATAAAGCGTGGCTTGAAATTGATGAAAGCGAAGCGGCAATAGTGCGAATGGTTTATGGTTGGTATTTACACGGCGATGAAAAGGGTGCGCCTATGTCGGCAAATTCAATTGCCAAGCGATTGACCAAGTTAGGCATACTCACGCGCGGCGATAAGCAAAGCCATTTTGCTAAAAAATTTGGGCGGGGCGTATGGCAAAGGGCTATGATTATTCACATCCTAACCAATGAAACTTATACAGGCGTTTGGTACTTTGGCAAAACAAAGATGATAGATGACGGCAGGCAAAGAGAGCATAAAGATAAGCGCGGCTATGGCAAGCAGGTTGCAAGGGCGCAAGAGGAATGGATACCCGTCAACGTGCCTGCCATTATTGACCGTGAGACCTTTGACCTTGCCCAAAAACGCAAGGAATATAACAAAAGGCTTTTGAGTGGGCATAAAACCAGATATCTAATGAAAGGGCGGTTGACTTGTACAAAATGCGGTTATGCCGCCGGAGGGCAAAAATGCGAAGCGGGAATCAATACTACCATTGCAACGGCAAACGACAGGTAGTTGCCGTTTTGTGATATGCCAAGTTTGCGTGGTGATTGGGTTGACGCGATTGTATGGGGAATGGGTAAAGATGATTATTGAGAACCCAGAGAATTTGCGCGTTGGTTTGGATAATGTTCAAAACGAATTACAGCAAACAAATCAAGCCCTACTTGACCGATTGGCTTTCATAGATGTCCAAATTCAAGAACACCAAAAGCAATTAGATAAACTGCTTGATTTGTATCTTGGCGGCGAATTCCCCAAAGAGATGTTAACCGAACGCAAAAGCCGTTTAGAGCAAATGCTTACAAACTTAAGCAAAGAACAAAATGACCTTGCGGGGCATGTTCGCAAAGTAACCATGACAGATGACCAATTATCTTATATCGAAGCGTTTTGCGCTAAAATCAAGAATGGCTTAGAGCAAGCCGACTTCAATACCAAACGGCAAATCATTGAACTACTAGATGTACGCGGCAAGATTGCCTTTGAAAATAACGAAAAGGTACTATATCTAAAATGTCTAATCTCACAGCAACAGCGCTTTCCTGTGCCAATATCGCATTCATTAAATATTGGGGGAACCGCAACAACGAATTGCGCCTCCCTTCAAATGGTTCCATCTCAATGAATTTGGATGGGTTGTTCACACGCACAACTGTCAGCTTTCAGCCATCGCTTCCATTTGACGAGTTGATCATCAACGGGCGCGAGGTGACAGGAAAGGGCTTGAGCCGCGTCTCCTATATCCTCGATCTCGTGCGAGAAACGGCTGGAATTAATTTGAACGCGGAAGTGATGAGCGAGAATAATTTTCCCGCCGGCGCCGGGATCGCCTCTTCGGCGGCGGCGTTCTCGGCACTCGCGCTCGCTGCGTCCCGCGCCGTCGGCTTGACACTGACCGAAGCGCAGCTCTCGCGGCTCGCGCGGCGCGGATCTGGTTCAGCATCACGTTCGATCCCGCCGGGATTTGTCGAATGGAAGATGGGCACGGGCGATGACGATTCTATTGCGGAATCCATTGCGCCTCCCGAACATTGGAATCTGGTGGACTGCGTCGCGGTTGTTAACGCGGCGCACAAAAAGACCGGTTCCACGGAAGGTCACGCCATCGCAGGGACCAGCCCGCTGCAAAACGCGCGCCTCGAAGACACACCGCGCAGGCTGGACATCTGCCGCAGCGCAATCCTGAACAAAGACTTTGAAACCTTCGCGAACATCATCGAACTTGATTCGGATATCATGCATTCCGTGATGATGACATCCAATCCGCCATTAATGTACTGGCAAGCCGCGACGGTCGGGATTTTTCATGCGGTGCGCGAGTGGCGCGCAAGCGGGCTGCCCGTTGGGTACACAGTGGATGCCGGGGCGAATGTCCATGTACTGTGTTTGGGAGATCATGCCCGGGAAGTCGAGAAGCGTTTGCGTGAAATGCCCGGCGTGAGCAATGTGCTTATAGCGGGAGTTCTGGCGGAGCGGCGAAGATCGTGTAATCTGTCAAACTGCGGATCAATCAGCTTTCAGCGGGCGGGAAGCGCTGGATTCATCTAATCAAACTTTAACTTAGCCCAATCCATTTGAAGATATAATCCCTCTACTGCACAAATTGTGTGGGAAAGGATTAAATAATGGTACCTGATTTTGTTTCGTTGATCATATTCCTGCTCGCACTGGGCGGGATGATATTTGTACATGAACTCGGTCACTTTATTGCCGCGCGCTGGGCAGGGATCGAAGTGGAAGAGTTCGGCCTGGGACTGCCTTCCTATAAGCTGGCAACCCTATTTAAATGGCAGGGAACTGAATTCACGATCCACGCCTTGCTGCTTGGCGGTTTCATCCGCCCCAAAGGTGAGAATGACCCGAATGTGCCGGGGGGACTCGCCTCTGCCAACCCGTGGAAACGCCTGGTGGTGTTGTTCGCCGGTCCGTTGATGAATTTGCTGACCGCCATCGTGGTGTTCTCCTTCCTGATCGGCTCTGAAGGCGTGCCGCTGCCCGGGTCGATCAAGATCGACTCGGTCGCTGCCAACTCTCCCGCTGAGCAAGCCAATATTCAAGCCGGAGATATTCTACTTTCCATCAACGGTCAAAGCGTGACCGAGATCGAACCTGCGATCGCCCTGATTAAAGAGAATCTCGACCAGCCCGTTGAAATGATATTCGACCGCAGCGGTGAGCAGGTCACCCTGACAGCCACCCCCCTCTCAACACGAAAAGCATCTGAAGGCGCTCTTGGCGTTGGATTGGGCTATCCGACCAGACCAGCCACATTCATAGAGAGCGTTTCAGGCGGCTTCACAGTAACGGGGATTCAAGCCGCGACCATTGTGTATCTGCCCGTGGCGTTGATCCGCGGCGCGATCGCGCCTGAAGACGCGCGCTTTATTGGATTTAAAGGCATCTTTGATATGTTCAACGTCGCGGTAAAGGAAGATGTATCCACCCGCCAGGAAGCCGCCTCCATCCCGGCCGACGCGACGATGCCGGCGCCAAGACCCACCAACTGGACGCTTAATTTGATCGGCGTGTTGAGCATTTCGCTGGGCGTCATGAACCTCTTCCCCATCCCCGCGCTCGACGGCGGACGCATTCTGTTTACGCTTCCGGAGATCCTCTTCCGCAAACGCATCCCGGCCAATTGGGAAAACACGGTCAATGGCATCGCCATGCTGCTGCTGATCGGTCTGATGCTCTTCGTCAACGTGATGGATTTCGTCAACCCCGTTCAGATCCCGACCCCTTAACTTATGGCAGAAACCTTAACCTTTCAATCCGTCCTCGATCACCTGCTGGATTCCAAGAAGGATATTCCGCAGACCCACCTGAAACTATATTCAGATCTCGACCCGAAGTCATTGCGCCTTTTCATGGATGTATGGTCGAGCGTCAAACCCGCCCGAAAACTGCTCCTGCTCGACGGGCTTTTATCTCAATTTGAATCGGACAACATCGTCTCCTACGAAGCGCTCGGGCGCGCGTTATTAAATGACCTGGATGGAGAAGTGCGCGCGCGCGCCATCCGTCTGCTCGCCGAATCACAAGATCCGAAGCTGGTTGAAAAATTAACCGATATTCTCCTGAACGATTTTGATCTCGCTCCGCGTTTGGAAGCCGCGTTCCTGATCGGAGAGTTCATCCTGTTGGGCGAGCTGGAAGCGATCAAAGCGGAGCTGCAGCGCCTCGCCGAAGACGCGTTGATCCAGATCATCAGAAGCAGCGAAGATCCCTCTCTGCGCAAAGCCTGCCTTGAAGCGCTGGGGTATTCCTCGCGGACCGAGATCGTCAATTTGATCGAAGCCGCCTTTCAACGCGAAGACCCGACCTGGGTCGCCACTGCCCTGCTGGCCATGGGACGCTCCCACGATGAACGCTGGAACAGTGATGTGATCAGCATGTTATTGGATGAAGAACCGCTGATCCAGGCCGCCGCCGCGCAAGCTGCGGGTGAACTTTCCATTGAAGAGGCCGGCCCCATTCTATTGAAACTGCTCGAAGATGAAGATGTGGACGACAATGTCATCACCGCAGCCATATGGTCACTCTCACAGATCGGCGGCGAGGATGCGCGCATTTATCTGGTCAATTTAATTGAACAGACCGAAGATGAAGACCTGGTCGAGTACCTTGAAGACGCGCTGGAAAATCTGGAATTCCACGAAGAGTTGAACAAGTTCGATCTGCTCGCCCTGGACCTGGATGAAGATGATGTGGAAGAGATCGATCTTGAAGAAATGGATGAGCTTGACGATCTGGATGAAGACGAAAAGTAACACATATCATAATTTCTGAAACACTCTTGCAACAACATGCGTATTAAAACAAAAAAGCCTTCCAAAACGGAAGGCTTTTTTGTGAGCTCGGAGAGGGTCGAACTCTCAACAAATGGCTTAAAAGGCCACTGCTCTGCCATTGAGCTACGAGCCCATAACTGTAAAGCGGATTGCATTCTATCACGTGAAAATCAGGACGTCAACGTAATAATCACAGTTCACAGCGCATCAAGACGAACGGAGGCAAATATGACAGATGTAAATTATGTAACAGAAGAAAATTTCCAGGAAGAAGTGATCGGCGCTGACCTGCCCGTGCTGGTGGATTTCACCGCCACCTGGTGCCAGCCCTGCAAAATGATCGAACCGATCGTCAAGCAGCTCGCGGGCGAATGGGAAGGCAAGGTCAAGGTGGTCAAGCTCGACGCCGACCAGAACCCGAATATCATGATGCAATACGGCGTCATGGGCATCCCGACCCTGATGCTCTTCAAGGGCGGCCAGATCAAGGAACGCATGACAGGCTTCCAGCCCAAAGAAAGCTGTCGGCAAAAGTCACCCCGCATGTTTAAAACAAAAAGAGCCGGCCATAATCGGCTCTTTTGTTTGACGAGTCACGCGCCTTTATGGTATCATTCGCCCCGCTAAAAAACCAGCCGTAATTGGCTGGATTTGTTTCATAATTAACAAGGAGCAGCATATCAGCGCCAACGAATTTAGAGTAAATGAAGGCATCCGCGTCAACGAAGTCCGCCTGATCGGTCCCGATGGCGGCAACGTCGGCGTCGTCCCGATCCGCCAGGCATTACAAATTGCCCGCGATGCAGAGATGGATCTGGTGGAAGTCTCGCCCGGAGCCACTCCGCCCGTTTGCCGCGTCATGGATTTTGGCAAGTTCATCTACGAAAAGGCCAAGAAGGAACGCGAAGCCAAGAAGGCCCAGACCAAGATCGAGATCAAAGAGATCCGCCTGCGCCCCAAGACCAACGGAGCGCACCGCGGTTTCAAAGTGGACGATGCCCGCCGCTGGCTCAACCAGGGACACAAGGTGCGCGTCACCATCAAGTTCCGCGGACGCGAAATGGACTACCCTGAGATCGCGCTCGAAGATCTGCGCGAGATCGTCCAGGACCTGATCGATGTCGCCGTGGTTGAAGTACCGCCGCAAATGGAAGGCCGCACCATGCTCGTGGTGCTGGTCCCCGCCAAGGGCGCAGCGAAAAAGAAGGAAAAGACCGAGCAGACCGACGCGAAGTCTGAAGCGACTGCCTAACGAGCGCAATATCCTACCCATGTTGATAGTCTGCGGGAGCAAGTGAATCCGCGGTTAATTTTTTGAAAGGAGCGAAAAGCAATGCCTCGCAAACCAAAGAAGTCAGGCAAATTAAAGCTGAAGACCCACAAGGCGACATCCAAAAGATTTCGTTTAACGGGCTCCGGCGTACTGGTGCGAACCAAAGGCGGCAAGAGCCATTTACGACGCCGCACATCGGACCGCACCAAGGCGTTATTGAGCGAAATGATCGTAGTGAAGGGTCGTAAGTTCATCAAACGCATCAAGCGTCTTGCACCAAACATGGAATAGTATTCCGGCCGTTGTCAATTTTTTATTTGCGGCTTTCGGGTGTACGCAACTGGTGTAACCCACCGACGCCCGCGAGTTTGCAGGAGGTATAAGAAATGCGCGTAAAAGGAGGCCCGCAAGGGCATCTACGTCACAAGAAAATTTTGAAGATCACGAAGGGCCAGCGCGGCTCGAAGAGCACATTGTTCAAACGTGCGAACGAAGCCATGCTCAAGAGCCTGTGGTACGCCACCCGTGACCGCCGCGTACGCAAACGCGATCTGCGCAAGTTATGGATCGCCCGCATCAACGCGGCTGCCCGCTTGAACGGCACCACCTACAGCAAATTGGTGTCTGCGCTCAAGAAGGCGAACATCGATCTCAACCGCAAGATGCTGGCTGACATCGCGATCCGCAATCCCCAGGCATTCGCCGCGGTAGTTGCAAAAACGAAATAAAAAAACTGGTCGGGATTTTCATCCCGACCAGTTTTTTTAACGGGGTAAAATAAAAGTGTGAATTCCACTTTAGTTGAAAAAAATCTTTCCACAGGGCAGACCCTGCAGATCGTTCAAGGCGACATCACCGTTGAAGAAGTGGATGCGATTGTCAACGCCGCCAATGACCAGTTACAGCATGGCGGCGGCGTGGCTTGGGCGATCGTGCGGCGCGGCGGGGAGATCATTCAGGAAGAAAGCGATCAATGGATCCGTCAGCATGGACCGGTCTCACACACGCATCCCGCCTGGACTTCGGGCGGGGCGCTGCCTGCGAAATACGTGATCCACGCTGTGGGTCCCGTCTGGGGCGACGGCGAAGAAGATACCAAACTTGCAGACGCAGTCACTGGTTCCTTAAGAGTTGCCGATGAATTAAAGTGTTCGTCCATTTCCATGCCCGCCATTTCAACCGGGATATTCGGCTTCCCAAAAGACCGCGCGGCGGAGATCATTTTTAAATCCATCAATAAATATTTTTCAAGCTCAAAAGACTCATTCTTGAAAATAGTCCGTATTGTTTTGTTTGACAACGCAACCATTCAGCCATTTTTGAAAGTTTGGGGCGGCTAATCTTCATCGTATATTCTTTATCCTTTATCTTTCATCCTTTCCCATGATCACATCCACCCATAACCCCAAGCTAAAACTGGTCCGCGCATTGCAGGGACGCGCAAAGGAACGCCGCGAAGCTGGCGCGTTCGTTGTTGACGGTGTGCGGCTGATCGAAGAAGCGGCGGTCAGTAATTGGGGATTTCGATTCGCTCTGTATGATGAGGCTTTAAGTGAAAGAGGAAGGTCGCAGGTCGAAGGTCTACGGTCGCAGGGTGTGGATGTTGAAGAAGTTTCAACCCTCTTAATGAAATCTTTAAGCGAAACCGAAACACCGCAGGGAATTCTGGCGGTTCTCGAATTCGCCCAATTGCCGATCCCTGAATCCCCAAATTTTCTGCTCATCCCGGATAAGATCCGCGACCCGGGCAACCTTGGTACTCTATTGCGGAGCGCAGCGGCGGCAGGCGTGCAGGCTGTCCTCCTTCCGCCCGAAACGACTGATGCGTTCTCGCCAAAAGTCCTGCGTTCTGGAATGGGCGCGCATTTCCATTTGCCGATCCGCTCGATGAGTTGGGATGAGATCGATCAACTTGTAAACCTGGCGGGGATACAGGTTCTCCTGGCGGATATGGATGGTCAACCCTGCTGGCAAACCGACTTGCGTCAACCGGTCGCGTTGATCATCGGCAGTGAAGCCAAAGGCGCAAGCGACTCCGCAAGAAAATTGGCGAAAGCAAAAATCACGATCCCGATGAATACAAATATCGAATCTTTAAATGCAGGCGCAGCTGGGTCAGTGCTGATGTTCGAAGTGGTACGACAACGCTCAAACCTGTAAAATTCCAACCTTCAACGAGTCCTTATGAAAATCCGTTCCATCACCTATTTCCTTAATCCCCAATACCCGCTCGACGGGAAAGCGCTGGAAAAAGCGGGGGAATTTTTAGTACAGGCAAAATCCACGTATGAAGCGGCTGGATATGAAGTTCAAACCACCCGCCTGGCAGCCATTCCATTTACCAGATTATTGCACGGCAAAGTGAACGAACTAGCCCGGCTGGCTCAGCAACTGGAAGAGCTATTGCCGCAGATCAATGTAGCGTATGCGTCACTGGGTCCCGCGTTAATTGAATTCCCTGAAAGCTATGAGGTCATTCCCGAAGCGATCGCCGCGAGCAAAAACATCTTCTTCAGCGGGGTCATGGCAGACCGGAAAAATGGGATTTCGCTGAAAGCCATACAAGCCTGCGCGAAGATCATTCAGCAGGCGTCCACGATCACGCCGGACGGATTTGCCAATTTGCGCTTCGCCGCGCTGGCAAACGTCAAGGCAGGCGCGCCCTTCTTCCCCGCCGCCTATCACGATAAGGATGAACCCGCCTTCGCGATCGCGACCGAATCCGCTGATCTGGCGGTAAAGGCATTTAACAGCAAAAAAACATTGGATGAAGGACGAGGAGACCTGATCGCGGATGTAGAAAGGCATGGTCAAGCCATCGCGCAGATCGCCTCGACGGTATTATCCAAGATCAAATTCCTTGGCATTGATTTTTCGCTCGCGCCTTTCCCTGATGACGCACATTCACTGGGTCAGGCTGTGGAAAATATGGGCATATCAAAGATCGGTTTACATGGCTCTCTGGCGGCCGCCGCAATCCTGACCGAAGCCATAGACCGCGCAGATTTTCCCCACACTGGCTTCAGCGGATTTATGCAGCCGATCCTGGAAGATTCTGTCCTTGCGAAACGCGCCGCCGAAGGCACGCTGACCATCAAGGATGCCCTGCTGTATTCCGCGGTGTGCGGAACGGGATTGGATACAGTTCCATTAGCGGGCGATACCACTGCCGAACAGATCGCCCCGCTTTTGTTGGATCTCTCCGCGCTGGCGATGCGGCTCGACAAACCGCTCACCGCGCGGCTGATGCCTGTCCCCGGCAAACAGGCGGGCGACTCCACGAATTTCGATTTCGGTTTCTTTTCCAACAGCAAAGTGATGTCGTTGGACTCTGCGCCATTGAACATGCCTTTGAGCGGAGATGAAAGTTTCTCGCTTAAAGAAAAACGTTCCAACGTTTGAACGTTGGAACGTTTTATTACTCACGCCAGTACTCCCCGCCCCCGCCTTCGCGTTTCATCAATCCATAGCCGACCAGTTCGCGCCTTAGGCTGGCGGTATCTTCATGATACCGGCTTAATATCTCGTTGACCTTTTTCTCGCTATATCTTTTATTCAACTCAAATGCCTTTACCACGTGACGCAAAACAGCCTCCAGTTTTTTTCGCTGGGCGGGAATCGTTTTCAGGCTTCCATCCTTGCGGACAAAATCCTTGACGACTTTATTGTCATAAGCACCCGCATCCACATCCGCGACAGAAGCGGCCAGATTCTCCTGTGAGAAAAGATCGCGCGATTTAAGTTCCAGCGCTTTCTCATCCAGTTGATAGACGTTGTAGTAACTCTCCGTCCTGGCACTGACCAGCCCGATCTGCGCCAGCTTCGAAAGGTGATGTGACACTGTGGATGGTTTTAGATCAAGCAGCGCGGCGAGTTCCTCCACGCTATAAGGCTGCTGGGCGAGCAGACCAACGATCTTCAAACGGTTCGCATCCGCAAAGACCTTGAAGAAGCTGATGACCTCATCGCTCATTTGGAATCCTCATTCACACGCCAGTAGCGTGAGCCGTCACTAATGCGGGCCAGTAGATTCGCATCCACCAGGTCACGGCGCAGGCCTGCTGTATCTTCGTTAAAGCGTTTCAAAATGGCATTGACTTCCTTCTCGGTGTAATTTGTGTTGAACTCAAAGAACTGGACCAGGTAATTCAGGACCACCTGCAGTTTCGGCGGAGCAGGAATTTGCCTGATGCTTCCATCCGGGTTGAGATGGGCTTTCAATATTTTTTTGGCTCGCTCATCCAATCCTTCGGACGGAATAAAGGAAGGGTGCTCCTCTCCCAGTTTTTCACGCGCAAGCAATTCAAGTTTGTCGTTGTTCAACATGTAGACGCCGTCCGTCTGGCTGACAGCGCCTACGAATTCAAGAAATCCCAGGTGGGTCAACGAATCCTTCACCGACAGGTTCAGCCGCGCGGCTATCTCTGCGCGGGTGGCGCGTTCCTGCGATAACAGGCCAATGATCCGCAATCGGTCCGGGTTGGACATGGCTTTTATATAATCGAGCATTTCAGGGCTTGCATCCATATTTCACTTCCGTAAATCTAATTTGATAAACATCGAATTAGATTTTAAGAGGGAATCCGTCAAATGTCAAGGATATGTTTGGGAACAGCGCCAGCCGGGGGCAAAAAATGGGGCACGGTCAATCGGGTATAATTTCCGAGCAAGCGATTCACCATTTATCCTGCCGGAGGTGCAAGTGGATCTTTCTAAGCACGCCTTCTTTGAGGGAAAGATTGTCCCTTTAAGCGAAGCGAAAATTAATATAGCCACACATGGCTTTTTATACGGGACTGCTGTGTTCAGCGGAATGCGCGCATACTGGAACGAAGAAAAGGGCCGACTCTTTGTTTTTCGTCCCTACGATCATTATCACCGCCTTTTAAATTCGGCGCGCATGATGGCAATGAACATCCCGTATGATGAAGCAGGGTTGATCCAGATCACACTCGATCTTTTGCGGACAGACAATTGGCAGGAGGATATCTACCTGCGCCCCACCATCTACAAAGCGGACATGGGCATTGGCGTCCGACTGCATGATCTGCGCGATGAATTTTCGATGTTCGTGATGGCTTTTGAGAAATATGTAAAGAACGACGCGGGCGCGCACCTGACCTTTTCATCCTGGCGGCGTATTGATGACAACGTCATCCCTGCGCGCGGCAAGATAGCCGGGGCTTATGCAAACTCAGCCTTAATAAAAACAGATGCGAACCGCGCAGGCTTTGACGAAGCGATTGTGCTTGACAGCAACGGGCATGTGTCTGAAGGCTCGGCAATGAATATCTTTATGATGCGTGACGGGGTTTTGGTCACACCGCCTTCCACGGATAACATCCTTGAAGGCATCACCCGCCGCAGTGTCATGGAACTGGCTCGTAATGAACTCGGGATTGAAGTGGTGGAGCGTTCGATCGACCGAACCGAGGTGTTCATCGCGGAAGAATTATTCATGACCGGCACAGCCGCCCAAATTGTCGCCGCGACCAAAGTGGACTACCGCCCCATCGGCAGCGGCATGATGGGACCGGTCACAGAAAAATTACGCGCGTTGTTCGACGATGTTGTCCGCGCAAAACATCCGAAATATAAAGATTGGAACCTGGAAGTTTAAGACACGCTGGGAAAACAAAAAAATCCGACGCACATTGCGTCGGATTTTTTATATCTCATTTTTTTAAACTCACGGATTCTTCTTGAAACGCACCAGCACCAAATTCTTGGAACAATCGTTAAAGGTGTCAATATAAATATTATTGGATAAAGGCAGTCCAGCCTGATCGAGGATCTGAATATATAGTTCGCCTGTGGAGGAGATCGGAACCGTACCCAGGAAGAATTCAAAACCAGATTTGCCGTAAGCGGGAGCGATACTGCTGACCGTCAATTCATTCTTTGCTTTTCGGTTGTAGACACCCACCAGACGGATCGTCATTCTTAGCATATCCGCATTATTAGAGTCTACAATCGTTCCCCCGATCCCTTGCCAGTTACAAGCTGAATCCGGGTGGATAATGGTACTATCGATGTAAGTCACGGTAGCGGAGAAGGGAGCTTTCGGTGTGGGTGTTATCGTGGGAGTCTTTGTCGGAGGAACAAGAGAGAAAGGTGTGGGCGAAGGCTCCAAAGTGAAGGTCGGCAGCAGAGTCGGTGTCTCAGTCACATCCTCAAGAGTTGGCGTCCAGGTTGGTTCCAAAACTATGGGGGTGATCGTTTCTGTTGGAATCACATTCGGATCAAATACATCCAGCGGAGGAAATGGATTTAAACGGGAGGTGGGAAAGAGGAATAGCCACACAAAATATATACCAATACCAACCGTAATCAGAAGTGTGACAATACTCAACACATCCCACAGCTCAAGCCTGGATCTTTTCTTTGGGGCGGATTTTTCTTCGTAGTTGTAATCATATTTGCTCATTATGAAACTCCAAACAATCACTGATATTAATTAATTTCCTACGGGGTCAAAATAATATCGCCTTGCAAACGTTTGTCAACAAGCCAGTTTTTGACTGCCATCTCCTGGACGATCAACAATGCATCGGGGGTAAGCACATGTTCGGCACGGTCAAGAGCCTTGAAAATATGAAAGCCGGCATCAGTTGCGATCACGTCACTATACAAGCCCGTCTGCAAGGCAAAGACCGCTTCCTCAGCCTTTGCATCCAGCAAATAACCGCGCGGTACCCAGCCTAACTCACCAAGTGTAATGGAATCATAGAACGCGGCAAGTTCATTAAAATCGGCGCCATTGTTTAATTGTTCCAATGCGTTGCGCGCATCCGCCTCATTATAGGTCAAAATCTGGCGCAGGTGAATTTGTTCCATGGATGTTGGCACATCCGCAATGATTTTGTCACGCATCCATGCCGCTTCGGCCGCGCGTTTCAACGCAATGCGGAAGGAAACATCGTCATACCCATGAGAGGACTGCCACGCCGATAAAGCCTCCGTCCCGCCAATATCCGCCGCAAGCGCATCCACTCTTGACTGCAGGTCTGATTCTGTCAAATTGAAATTTGCTTCCCTTGCGGCTTGCGCCAACAAGACCTGGGCGATCATATCTTCGAGCACAACTTTATTCGCTTCTTCATCCGTGATCGTAATTCCAAGCGCAGTTTGCGCCGATTTATAACGGTCGAGTTCAGCTTGAAATTCTGCTACGGTAATATCGACTCCATTTACAGTCGCAACTGAAGGCACGGGAGTGGCAGTAGGAGGTAAAGGGGTAGCAGTCGGAGGCTGGAGAGTGGGCGTACTCGAGGCCAGGGAGGAAGCGCAGGCGCTTACCCCCAAAGCAAGAATAAATATCATCAGAAGACTTCGGAGGTGTCTTATGACATCCGAAGTCTTTTTTAAATAGGTGTGTGAAAACATCGTCGAAATTATACCAACTTAAAATATTCGAGGCAGGTCTGAGACCTGCCTCGAACAAATACTTTTGGTAGGAGGATTTAGTAATCCATACCGCCCATACCACCACCAGGAGGCATGGCAGGAGCGTTTTCCTTCGCAGGCACGTCGGTGATCAACACATCAGTGGTGAGGATCATCGCGGCGATGGAAGCAGCGTTCTCAAGAGCGCCACGCACAACCTTGACCGGGTCGATGACGCCAGCTTTGATCATGTCGGTGTATTCGCCAGTGAGCACGTTGTAGCCGATGTTTGTGTTCTTCTTCTCGGCCGCAGTGCGGCGGACGGTGTCAATGATGACCGAGCCATCCTGTCCAGCATTTGAAGCCAGTTTGCGGATCGGGGCTTCGAGCGCTTTCTTGACAATGTTGATGCCGACCTTGATTTCTTCGTTCTCGTCTTCGGCGTGTGCCTTGGCGAGTTTGTCAAGTTTGTTGGCAGCATTGATGAGGGAGATTTCGCCACCAGGGACGATGCCTTCTTCGACAGCGGCGCGGGCGGCTGAGAGGGCATCTTCAACGCGGTGCTTCTTCTCTTTCATTTCAGTTTCGGTCGCGGCGCCTACGCGGATGATGGCAACACCACCGCTGAGCTTGGCAAGACGTTCCTGAAGTTTTTCCTTGTCGTAATCGCTGGTGCTCTTGTCGATCTCGATGCGGATTTCCTTGATGCGGGCTTCGATATCACCCTTCTTGCCTTTGCCGCCGATAATGGTGGTGTTCTCTTTGTCAGAGACAACCTTCTCAGCGCGGCCGAGATCCTGCACGGTGGCGGTTTCGAGCTTGCGGCCGGTCTCTTCCGAGATGACCTGTCCACCGGTCAGGGCGGCGATGTCCTGAAGCATGGCCTTGCGGCGATCACCAAAGCCAGGGGCTTTGATGGCGAGCACATTGAGCATGCCGCGGATCTTGTTCAGGATGAGGGTGGCAATCGCTTCGCCGTCAATATCTTCAGCGATGATGACGAGTTCGCGCTTGCCGAGCTGGACGAGTTTCTCGAGCAAAGGAACGATGTCCTGTGCGGCGGAAATCTTCTTGTCATAGACCAGGACATAGGCGTCGTTGATCTGGGCTTCCATCTGGTCGCCGTTGGTGATGAAGTAGGGCGAGATGTAACCGCGGTCGAACTGCATACCTTCGACGAATTCGGTTTCGAACTGCATGGTCTTGGATTCTTCAACGGTGATGACGCCGTCTTTGCCGACCTTGTCCATCACGTCTGCGATCAATTCGCCAACTTCAACATCAGCAGCGGAGTTGGTTGCCACGGAGGCAATTTCTTCGCGGGTATCGATCTTTGTGGAATTCTTCTTGAGTTCGATCACGATGGTTTCGGTGGCAAGCTCAATACCCTTCTTGAGGAGCATTGGGTTGTAACCGGCTTCGAGAGCCTTTAAACCTTCGGTGACGATGGCATAAGCCAAAACGGTGGAGGTGGTTGTACCATCACCGGCGATATCATTGGTCTTCTGGGCGGCTTCCTTAAGTAGCTGAGCGCCCATGTTCTCAAACGGATCTTCGAGTTCAATTTCTTTCGCGACGGAAACACCGTCGTGAGTGATGGTGGGGGAGCCGAACTTGCGGTCGATTGCAACATTGCGGCCTTTCGGTCCAAGGGTTGCGGAAACAGCATTCGCAACAACAGTCATGCCGTTCTTAAGCTTGCGGCGGGCATCTTCTGAAAATATAATTTGTTTAGCAGCCATAGTAATACTTCCTTAATTTGTGTAGTTTGGGATTAACCGACAATACCGAGAAGATCACTCTCGCGCATGATGAGCAATTTCTTGCCATCCATTTTGACTTCGGTGCCAGAGTATTTGGCGAAGAGTACGATATCGCCAACTTTCACATCCATGGCAACGCGTTCGCCCTTGTCATTGCGGTCACCAGGGCCGGCGGCCAATACTTTACCCTGCTGGGGTTTTTCTTTTGCGGTTTCGGGCAGGACGATTCCACCAGCGGTAATCTCTTCCTGTTCAACTGTCTCGATGAGCACACGAGCGCCCAAAGGTTTGAATGATGTTTTTGCCATTTCTTGTCTCCTATAATGGATTTGGGGTTATTTTTTTAATAATCACGTTTTTAGCACTCAACAAGCCCGAGTGCTAATTCAATATTACCTACTTCTACAGGCAGCGTCAAGGGGATTGTATAAATTCTTACAAAACTCTGATGCGTTTGGAAAGAAATGAACCTGGCCTGGTGAGATTTACGTTCCCCCATCTGTACAATCTACACTATGGAGCAGCCGTTGGTGTACCGCCCGTCGCTGCTGGGTCACCCGTGGCTGCTGGCGCTTCAATATCGCTGCAAATATTGCGTACGACAACGATATCCGCGGCAATATTGGGGTCGTTGTCATATTCCGAGGCTTCGATCTCGGCAGCGACAGCCAACGCTTCTTCGCAATAGTTTTTCTTGGGAGTGCTCAACGCTGCCAATTCAGAGGCATAAATATCATAATAATAGACCGTAACCCCGTTGAGCGGAAGCCCCACCACATCTGCCTTGACATCATTCGGGCCGCAATCTCCACGCGCAGGGCAGGATTTTTCCGCACTACACCCGCGCACAGCGCACTCAAGCGCCAGGATGCCAGTTTCATAATTGCGGTTCTTGTGATACAGCACACCCAACTCGCCATAAAACTCGGCTTTATCGGGCTGGAATTCGATCGTTCTTTGCACATTACGAATGGCAATAAAAAACTGCCCCATCTGCGAATACGTTTTTGCGATCGAAATATATGGAACAGGGTCTTTGATATTCAATTGTGTATTGATACGCGCTGCCTGCGAAAAATATTCAAGCGACTTTTCATATAGCTGGGTCTGAACTTCTTCATTGGGACTGTCAAATGCAAGGCGGCGGTAATTGGCTCCGGCGTAAAGATGAAGAAATGTCAGGTTTGGCGCAATTTCAATGGCTCGGTCATAGGCTTCAATTGCAAGCGCGTACTCGCCCAAAGACTCCATCACATACGCATTAACACGATGCACATCCATCAATGAAGCATCATTGGCGAGGGCTTTCTCAATATTTTGCTGCGCCTGTGTCCATTTTTGCTGATCAACCAAAATCTCAGCCGAGAATGCCAGTGCAAGGGTGTTGGAGTTATCCAACTGCAAAGCGCGCGCAGCCTCATTCTCCGCCTCAGCCAATAATTTTTGAATGGCGCGCGGATCTGTAACCAGAATCGAATTGGCATTCCAATCCAACGCAAACGCATGGATGGCATGCGCATAACTGTCATCAGGAGCAAGCGCAACTGCCTTTTGAGCAGATTCAAGCGCTTCAGCAAGACGCGCTTTTCTTTCTTCAAGATTTACAAGCATGGCTGAGGAATACGTTTGCACACGCGCAAGCTGCGCCCAGACCTGTGCATTATTAGGATCGACCTTTACGGCTTGAAGATAAGCACTGATGGCGCCGGTTGAGATAACAACTCCATTTTCATCTTTTATGTCTTCCAATTGACCCGATGTAAATTGAGCATCACCTTCCAACGCATAGGATTCCGCAAAGCGTGTGGGCGTGGCGGTCGGCAGGAATAACGGTTTTACGTCCCCCATCTGTACAGAGCGGATCAACCATATCCCGCCAAGGATCAAAACGATCCAGAAGAACATGCGATACACATTGAACTCGTCACGACGGCGGAACAAACTGCGTTTCTGATAAATGTTCATGGTGCGGGGGTGGGAGTACCCGTCGCTGTAAGAACAGGCTCGGGCGACACTGGAAGCGGCTCGGGAGTTTGGATAAGATTTTCCTGACACCGGGTGATGATCGCATTGGCATTTTCCGCGGTCACTTCATTGTCAGGAATCCGCCCGAGTAAGGTCTGCGCGATCTGCAAAGCTTCGCCGCATCGATTCAAACGCGAGAGTGAGAAACCATATATGGAATAATATTCCACAACACGCGGAGAGTTGGGAGCAAGGTTGATCGCGTCCAATTGCAGGCCTTCTTCAGTCAAGCCGCCATTAACGACATAGCCTAATTCTGCGACAGATTCCTCAAAGTAGGCATTGTGATAGTACATGACGCCAAGATTACCGCGCAGGTTTGTATCCGACGGGTTATCGCTGACAGCGGACTCGGCATGCTGCATGGCCTGGGCATATTTACCGATCGTAGCATAAGTGCGCGAGAGCAAGAGATCCGGCATGGGATCTTCCGGATTAAGCGCATTGGCATCTGTGAAAGCTGAAATCGCCTCATCATAAATACCAAGAATACGATAATTGCGTCCAAGCGCGAGATAAAGATCGGCGATCTTACCGTTTACTTTTAACGCCTCTTCGTATTCGCGAATGGCTTCTTCATAATTGCCGGTATTTTCCAAAATATACCCGCGTGCGCGGCGCGTTTCCAACGCATTGGGATCCAACGCAATGGCGACATTTGATTCTTCAATGGCTTTTTCAACCGCATCAACGGGACCGACATCGTTAGAAGAAGCATCTACAAGGATCTCGACGTAATACGCATGGGCAATGGCGTTGTTCGGATCCAATTCGAGAGCGCGGGTAATACTGGATAAAGCCTCAGTATATTTTCCCTGAAAATCCAGCGCCCATGCCAGGACGGCATGCGCCATGGAATTATCGTTATTCAACAACAAGGCGCTTTCCGCGCTGGCTTGCGCCTCTTTATATTGACCAGCAAAAACCTGTACCCGCGCCAGCGCCACATACACGGCCGGGTCGTTCGGATTGGACACAATCGCCTGGTTATAGGATGCGATCGCAGGGATCAATTTGCCCTGTTTGAAATATTCCTGCGCCTCGGTGATGAACGATTCCGGCGCGCGCGTGGGCGTCGGTGAGGGAACACCAAATTGCGGCTGGTTCGGAATGACAAATCGATTTAGATACGCCCCGCCAAGCACCAACAAACTTAAGATGATAATCCGGAACCAGTTGGGGCGCTTGCGCCTGCGGTTCATACTCCATTTACTGCCTTTTAAATACATGTAATCATATTACCATTTTTTGGAAAACACAGTCAAGCAAGGCTTTCGATCTCTCATTTGCCTCTCACATCAATATGTTCAAAATTTTTTATGCTAAAATCCATCCATGCAATTTGATGTCTTCACCCTTTTGCCTGAAGTTTTCCCCTCCTACCTTGAAACCAGCATTATCAAACGCGCCCGTGAAAGGGACCTGATCCATGTGCGCGTCCACAATATCCGCGATTACACACACGACAAACATCACACCACTGACGATACTCCCTACGGCGGCGGCGGCGGGATGGTGATGAAGCCCGAGCCGGTCTTCGAAGCCCTAGAAACTGTTTTAGGATTAAACCCCGATTCCCCTACGGGGACTTCGCCGACTGCATCGAACATCCCGATCATTCTGCTCACCCCGCAGGGACGCGTCTTCAACCAAAGCATCGCCCAGGAATTTTCTCAGCATCCGCACATCGCCCTGGTATGCGGACGCTACGAAGGCATTGACGAACGCATCCGCGAACATCTCGTTACAGACGAGATCTCCATTGGAGATTATGTGCTGACAGGCGGAGAACTTCCCGCGCTGATCCTGATCGACGCCATCGCGAGACTCCTGCCCGATGTACTGGGCGACCCGACCGGCGCGCAGGATGACTCACACGCCACGGGCTTGCTGGAATACCCGCACTACACACGCCCGCCGGAATTCCGCGGCTGGAAAACACCCGACATACTACTGACAGGCGACCATGCAAAAATAGACAGGTGGCGCCGAGAACAATCGCTATTAAGAACATTTAACAAAAGACCAGACATGCTCGAGAAAGTAGAATTGAATAAACAAGACAGAAAGTTTATCGAAAGTCTAAAGTCAAAAGTCGAATAACCTTTGAAATTCGACTTTTGACTTTTTTTGAACTTTGACCTTCAACACATTAAACGCGGAGGAAATATGGCAACAAAATTCAGCTACGGAAAGATCTTCCTGCTCGGCTTTGGATTTTTTGGCGCAAGTATGATCTGGGGCGTGTACAACGCGTTCGTTCCCATTTTTCTCGCGGATAAATTTCACCTCTCCCCGATCCTGATCGGCTTCTTTATGACCCTCGATAATATCGCGGCGTTATTCATCCAGCCGCCCGTCGGAGCCTGGTCGGACCGGTTACGCACACCCATTGGGCGGCGTATCCCATTTCTCCTCGTTGGCGCGCCGATCACCGCCTTCGCATTTGGGCTGATCCCGATCGCTTCGGTGCTTCCCATCTTCGTGGCATGTACCAGCACCATGCTGTTGAGCGCCGCGCTATGGCGCACGCCGGTTGTAGCGCTCATGCCCGACATCACGCCCTCTGAAAATCGTTCACAAGCCAACGGCATCATCAACTTTATGGGCGGCATTGGCACGATCATAGCCCTGCAAACAGGCGGGGTGTTATATAAGATCAATCCGAATTTCCCATTCTGGCTTGGCTCGGGACTTGTCATCGCGGCGGCATTGGTTGTATTTTTCTTTGTGAAGGAACCACAGAATTATTCAGAAACCGAAGTGCAGCCCGGCGTTTGGGCAAGCCTGCGCGAATTGATCAACAGTCAGGAAAAAAGCGGTATCCGCATTCTGATGGCGATCTTCTTCTGGTTCATCGGCTTCTCTGCTGTGGACACCTTCTTCACACTCTACGCGAAAAACCATCTGGGATTACCTGAAGGGGATGGAGCTACATTATTATCCGTGCTTCCATTATTCTTTGTATTGTTCGCAATCCCGTCCGGATATGTTGCAGGCAAAATTGGGCGGCGTCTCACCATCTCGATCGGGCTGGGAATGATCACCGTCATACTGGTCTTGTTATACATCACGCCAGCCAGCGCCTTGTTGATGAAGATCGCGCCGCTGCCCTTGGTGGGTATTCCGCTCGTCGAAGGCGGTCCGCGCATGTTGACACTCGCGGGTGTGATGCTTATCTTCGCGGGCATTGCCTGGGCATTTGTCAACATCAATTCCCTGCCCATGATCGTGGACCTGACCAGCGCCGCACGTATCGGCACGTTCACCGGGTTGTATTATTTGTTTTCCACCTTCTCTGCCATCGTCGGTCCGAACCTGAATGGTTTTGCGATCCAACTTACGAACAACAACTACAACGTCATCATGTTGATCGCGCCTGTATTCATGCTCATCTCGTTATGGTTGATGCTCGGTGTGAAACGCGGTGAGGCAACACATTAATAAGACCTGACAGGTTTTCAATGAGACGTCAAACGATTCAAGTCAAAATGAAAAAACCTGTCAGGTCTGTACTTATTCTTCTGGCGATTGCATTGTCAGGCGTTTCCGCCTGCATGCGATCGTCAGATTGTTTTAGTGAAGAAGTTTTCTGCGCGGCGCTGGTGACAGACACGCTTGGCATTGAAGACCACGGCGTCAATCAAGATACATGGGCTGGAATGGAAGAATCCAAAGCAAATGGACTCGTTGACCAGATCGAATATATAGAATCTGTAGACACACGCGATTACGAAAAGAATATCAGTTACTTTGCTGAAAGAGGATTCGACGTGATCTTCACCACAGGGGTCGGCCTGCGCGATGAAACGCTGCGTTCCGCTGACCGTTATGCGGATTCGGTTTTTGTTGGCATGAATCAACCCCAGGAAGAAACCCGCCCAAACCTCATCCCTGTCACATATGCTGAAGATCAAATGGGATTTCTAGCGGGAGTATTGGCGGCGCGCATTACACAAACGCAGATCGTCGGGGCGGTGTGCGAAACTTCCGGCATAGATTCAATGTGGAGATACTGCGAAGGCTTCCGCGCGGGCGTGAAATACGCAGACAAAAATATCAAAGCACAGGTTATCTATAACGAGAATGGGGATAGTGAAAAATTATTCATTGATGAAGCCTGGGGATTTGAAACCGGGCAGACATTAATTCAACGCGGCGCGGATGTGATATTTGCTGCCGGCGGAACAACGGGTCAGGGCGCGCTGAGGGCGGCGGTTGAAGCGGACGTGCATGCCATTGGAACAGAGCGTGACCAGGCTGAGTTTTTTGGGAACTCAAGATCAAGTGTAGTCACCTCTGTTTTGGGCAGTAACAGCTTCGAAGCGCAGAATATGATCCGCTTGCTGAGGGACGGGAATATCAATGAGTTGAGACCAGGTCAAATTAAGTACATGCCCCTTGATCAGAAATTCCCGCAAAGTTTGGCGCAGGAATTGGACGCTTTGCTTTTGGCGCTTTTAAATGGGGAAATCATGACGAATGTAACCATTTCCAAGCCTTAACAATGTGCGGACTTGCACAATAAAAATTAAGGATTTATACTTGCAAAGTCGTAAGGTTCCTGCCGAAAATGGCAGCAGCCGTAAAACCCTTACTCTTCTAGGAGAAGAAAATGAAAAAACTGTATTTTGTTATGGCTTTGTTGATCGTCGCTTCGATGGTCCTCACAGCTTGCGGTGCCAGCGCACCCACTGCAGAAGACTGCACAAAGGCAGAAGTCTTCTGCGTAGGTCTCGTAACCGATGTAGGCAAGATCAATGACAAGTCCTTCAACCAGTCTGCATGGGAAGGCGTTCAGAAGTCCAATACCGACGGCGTGGCGGATGTGGTCCAATTCATTGAGACCGCCGATGCCAAGGATTATGCCAAGAACATCAGCACCTTTGCTGACGCCGGCTACGATGCGATCGTGACCGTTGGTTTTGGTCTTGGTGAAGCAACCGGCGCAGCGGCTCTGGCCTACCCCAATATTAAGTTCATTGGCGTAGATCAGTTCCTTGCCTGGGAATACGATACCGATGCGGCCAACGATGTTGCCAACCACACCGGCCTTAACTTCCCCGAAGATAACGCCGGCTTCCTCGTGGGCGCTCTCGCCGCGATGATGTCTGAGAGCGGCAAGATCGGCGCCGTTTGCGGTACCGATGTCGTTCCTCCAGTTTGGCGCTTTGGTGAAGGCTACAAAGCCGGCGCCGCTTATGCAGATGGCGTCAAAGGCACAACCACTGAAGTATTCGTTGTGTACCACAGCGATGTGGGCTTCGACAAGACCTTCACCGATCCGGAATGGGGCGCTCAGACCGCCAAGTCCATGATGGATCAGGGTGCGGATTCGATCTTCGGTTGTGGTGGTTTGACCGGTAACGGTGCAGTCACCGCCGCCGCCCAGGCTGGTGCTTATGGCATCGGCGTGGACACCGACCAATATCTGACATTGACCGAAGCTGCTCCCCGCATGCTCTCCAGCGCGATGAAGATGATCACCCCCGGTGTTGCCGATCTGATCGTCAAAGCCAAAGACGGCTCCATCAAGGGCGGCAACGCTTTTGGTTCAGCTGGTTATGCTCCTTTCCACGATCTTGACAGCAAAGTTCCTGCCGATGTCAAAGCTGAAATGGAAAAGATCAACGCTGGTCTGCTCGATGGTTCCATCAAGACCAATGTTCCTCCTGTGAAGCCTTAATTTTCAACTTCGCATGATATTAAAGGGAAAGAGACTTGCGTCTCTTTCCCTTTTTGATTTAATCCAATATCAACCAGAATTTTCGCCAACGACTTTCACATGGAACAAAGGACTTGTTTGATATAATCGCACTACAATTCACAAGTTCCACTGGAGCGAAGGATGCAATCAGAAAAGCAGTCAAATTCGCCGATCAAAAAAATATTACAGTCCATTTCAGATGCAAGTCTTGTTCCATTTCTTGCCATTCTGACCGCTGTAGTACTTGGCGGCCTTATCATCAGCTTTGTAGGCGGAGATCCATTTTTAGCCTATAAGGGTTTGCTCCAGGGTTCGTTTGGTTCGACAAAAGCCTTGAGCGAAACAGCCGTGTGGGCAACTCCGTATATTTTTGCAGGATTGGCAGTAGCGCTGGCATTTAAAGGCGGATTGTTCAACATTGGAGCGGAAGGGCAATTGGCGGTTGGCGCTGTTTTTTCAGCATTGATCGGCTACGCCCTGCCGGAGTGGCTGGGCTTTGATCTGCCGATCTTTATTCATCTGCCATTGGCCATCTTCGTTGGCATGTTGACCGGTGGAATTTGGGCGGCGATTGTCGGGGCGTTAAAAGCATATACGGGCGGGCATGAAGTCATCAACACGATCATGATGAATTACATCGCTTTGAACACGACATCGTTCCTGCTGAACGGCGTGATGAAAGACAGGAGTCCCACCAATGTGATCGCCCGCACCCCGCTGATCGCAGAGAGCGCGCGCCTGCCAGCCATCTTCGACGGGCTGCGCATCCACTGGGGTTTTGTGCTGGCGCTGCTGGTGGCGTTCCTCATCTGGTGGCTGCTTAACAAAACGACACTCGGCTTTGAGATCCGCACCGTGGGATTGAACCCGGACGCGGCGCAATACGCAGGCATTAACGTCAAGCGTACGATCATCATTACCATGCTGCTTTCAGGCATGCTGGCGGGTTTGGCGGGATCGATCGAAGTAACAGGTTTGAATTATCGTCACGAACTCGGTTTTTCAGTCGGATATGGTTTTGACGCCATTGCAATTGCCCTGCTCGGCAAATCGCATCCGCTGGGAATTGTGCTGGCTTCCTTCCTTTTTGCAGCCATGCGCAACGGCGCGACCCGCATGCAATTCCTGACCCAAATGCCAGTGGACTTGATCTCCATGATCCAGGCGCTGATCCTGCTCTTTGTAGCGGCAGATGCCATTGTGCGGTACATCTACCGCATCAAATCCAAGGGCGAACGCGTCGTACTCACCCGCGGCTGGGGAGGCTAGGAGACAGACATGGACTGGAAACGATTTGGTTTTATTGCACTGATTATTACCGTTCTCTTTGGTGTGGTTGTCATGGTCGGACAGGTAAAACAACCGCCCTTGTTGATCATCACCAGCATGCTGGCTACAACCATTGCCGTGGCAACACCATTGACCCTTGGCGCACTTTCCGGCGTATATTGTGAACGCGCCGGCGTCGTCAACATTGGCATTGAAGGCATGATGCTGACCGCAGCCTTCTTTGGCTGGCTGGGCGCGATCTATATGTTCCATATCTTCGGTTTTGCGGCAGGCATCAGTATCGCGCTCGGCGTGTTTTTTGCGATCATCACCGGCGGATTGATGGCACTGCTGCACGCGATGCTCTCCATTACTTTTAAAGTGGACCAGATCATCGGCGGTACAGTCATTAATATTCTTGCCATCGGCTTAACAGGCTTTTTAAATCGACAATTATTCTTTGGAAAAGGCAGCGTCTTTGGCGGGAGCGTTCCCAGTTCCCCGGGCGTTTTACCGACCATTCACATTCCCATTACAGAATTATTCACCTCGATCTGCGGATCTTCTGAAGTGTGTTTACAAAATGTGCAGGCGATCAATCGTGTCTTTGATCAAAAGCCGATCGCGATGGGCGCCATCCTGCTGGTATTCCTCTCCCACTACATTTTATTCAACACACGCTGGGGTCTGCGCACTCGGGCGGTCGGTGAACACCCCAAAGCCGCAGACACAGTCGGTATCAATGTTTCGAAAATGCGTTACGCCAACGTAGTCATCGGCGGCATGTTCGCCGGGCTGGCAGGCGCATACTTCACGATCGAGTCTGTCCCATCCTTTGAGCCTTTGCTGACGAACGGACGCGGTTTTATTTCACTCGCCGCGATGATCTTCGGTAACTGGACTCCCATTGGCGCATGGGCGGCCGCGCTTGTATTTGGCGCATCACAAGCCCTGCTGATCAATATGCAGATATATCGCGATGTCATTCCGCCAAACTGGGCATTCCTGCAGGAATCCTATATCGTCGGGCTCACTCCCTATATCCTTACCATGTTCATCCTAACGGGCATTATCGGCAAGACCACCCCGCCCGCCGCAGATGGCGTTCCATACGAGAAATAGGAGACCGCCATGACTGAACCCAATATCGTCCTTGAAGCCAAAGGCATCACCAAACAATTTCCCGGCGTGCTCGCCAACGACAACGTTAACTTCGATCTTCGCAAAGGCGAGATCCATGCCTTGCTCGGAGAGAACGGAGCCGGCAAAAGCACATTGATGAATCTGTTGTACGGACTGCACAATCCCGATAAAGGCGAGATCAAAGTCAACGGAAAGACTGCCACGATCCTTTCGCCAAACGACTCGATCGCACTTGGCATCGGCATGGTGCATCAGCACTTCATGCTCATCCCGGTCTTTACCGTTGCGGAAAATGTCATGCTCGGCGATGAAACTGTCAAAAACGGTTCTCTTGACCGCGCGACTGTCGCGGCGAAAATAAATGAAATATCCAAGCAATACGGACTCGATGTCGACCCGAACGCCCTGGTGGGTCCCCTGCCAGTCGGCATTCAACAACGCGTTGAGATCGTAAAAACCCTGTATCGCAATGCAGAGATCGTCATCCTGGATGAGCCGACCGCAGTGCTGACTCCGCAGGAAGCTGAAGACCTCTTCCGCATTATGCGTGACTTGACCGCGCGCGGCGTTTCGATCATCTTCATCACACACAAATTAAAAGAAGTTCTTGCTGTGGCAGACCGCATCACGGTCATGCGCGCGGGACGTGTGATCAACACAGTCAACCCCGCTGAGACCGATTCAGCTCAATTAGCCAACATGATGGTAGGTCGTCAGGTCATTCTGACCGTGGACAAGGAAGATCACGAAGCGGCGACTGAGATCCTGAAAGTAGAAGGTCTATCCGTCCGAGACCAACGCGACCTGGAAACAGTACACAATGTCTCGTTCACAGTGCGCGGCGGCGAAGTGCTTGGGATCGCGGGCGTGCAGGGCAACGGACAGACCGAACTTTCAGAGGCATTAACCGGCCTGCGTTCCCCCACCGCTGGAAAAGTAACCATTGACGGGAAAGACCTGACCGGTAAACCGCCGCGGGTCATTACCGAAGCCGGTCTCGGGCACATCCCAGAAGACCGCCAGCGGCACGGACTGGTGCTCTCCTACAGCGTCGCGGATAATATGGCATTGTGTGATTATTACCGCGCACCATTCAGTTCACGCGGAGTCATTCAACCCAAAGCCCTCGATGAAAATGCGCGTAAATTGATCAGCGCCTTCGATGTGCGCACACCCTCTCCGTTCGTAAATGCCGGCAAACTCTCCGGCGGCAACCAGCAAAAGGTGATCGTGGCGCGCGAACTCAGCCGCGGAAATGTAAAACTTGTCATCGCGAACCAGCCCACCCGCGGTCTGGACGTCGGCTCGATCGAATACATCCACAGCGAGATCATCAAAATGCGCGACCGCGGCGTGGCAGTCCTGCTCATCTCCGCTGAACTGGACGAGATCATGGCGCTCTCAGACCGCATCGCAGTCATGTACCGCGGTCAGATCGTGGCGGTTGTCGAAGCGAAGAAAACCACCCGCGAACAACTCGGCTTATGGATGGCTGGCGCGCACGTGGAAACGGCGCAATAACAGATACCCCTCGCTCTCAACTCAAAACCAACCCGACTCAAACAGGAACTCTCGCAGTTCCTGTTTTTATTTCCTAAGAAAAGCGGGGGATCGCTTGAACCCTGACCTGCGGTAAAATACTTTCACTACGAAGGAGAAGAAAATCATGAAATCAAAATTACGCCTTTTTAACCTGTTGATCATTATTGCTTTATTTCTGAGTGCGTGTAATTTGCCAGCAAAAATAGATCAAGAAGAACAAATGAGTCAGACCGCTGTTGCGCAAACCGTCGAGGCGCTGTTAAGCGCCACACCTGCGGGCGGAGCTGCCCCGATCCCGAGCGTCACACCGCTCCCCTCAATTCCGACACTTACCCCGATCCCGGTGGTTATCAATACAAACACCCCAGCCGCGACCCCTACAACCAACTGCAACGTGGCTCAGTTCATTACAGATGTTACCATCCCTGACGGGACCGTCATGACGCCCAGCCAGGCTTTCACCAAAAAATGGCGCATCAAGAATATTGGATCCTGTGTCTGGAATGGTTTCTCGCTGGTATTTGACAGCGGCGACGCGATGAGCGGCCCCGCCACAAAACCGATCAGCGCCTTAAACCCGGGTCAGGAAGTGGACCTTGAAGTTGCCCTTACCGCGCCCGCGACAGCCGGCAACTATCGCGGATATTGGCGCATCGTAACCAATGGGAGCGTCCTCGTCCCGATCGTCAACGGCAGCGGGGGTAAAACTTTCTATGTGGATATAAAAGTACAGAGTCCGGCGACCGCGACAAATACCTCCGCGCCTGCGTTCACGGTTACCAGTGTCACCTACGTACTCAGCACATGGAACGATGCAGGCCACACCAACTGTCCCCGGGTTACAGCCAACATCACGACTAACGCGGCCGGCACTGTCAACTATACATGGAAAACTTCAAGCGGTACCAATTCTCCCGCGAACTTATCCTTTGCAGCAGCAGGCACCCAGTCCATTAATTACGATTGGGCGCTGGGATCAGTCTGGAATGGAACGGCTAGTTTTGTAGGGATCTATGTTAACACCCCCAACAATCAAGATTTTGGAAAATTAGACTTTACAATAGCCTGTACAGTCCCATAATTTATTAAATTAGTATCCATTAATAGAGAGCGCCCGGGTTTTCCGGGCGCTTCCCTTTAACAGTATAATCATTTACATAATATGAAAGGAAAAAAATGTTCAAAAATATAAAATACATATTCTTCACCTCGATCGTAATCTCAGCACTGCTCCTGACAGCCTGTGGAGCGGAAAGCACCCAGGAAGCAACCATTCAGACTGCGGTTGCGCAAACAGTCGCGGCACAAAACGCAGGACAGATCCAGAACACAGAAACACCCCCCGCGCCGACAGAGCCTGCTGTCCCAACGCCCGCACAGTCCTCCCCGACGCCGCTGGCCGGGGTTGCGACCGCGACACAGCCGCTGAATAATGCCGCAAGCTTCGAATGCGGAAAAGCGAGCTTGACAAGCGAGACTGTCGTGGATGGAACCATTTTCAAGCCGGGCGTGCAATTCACAAAGACCTGGCAGATCACCAATACAAGCACCTGCGTTTGGGATACAAACTATAAGATCGTATTCTTTTCCGGTGACCTGTTGGGCGGCGGATATGTTTACAATCTCCCGCGCGTTACAGGACCCGGACAAACAGTGCCCATTGAACTGGTATTAACCGCCCCCGCAACCGACGGAGAATATACTTCCGAATGGAAGCTGCAAACACCCGATGATTATATGTTCGGTGTCGGACCCTATAATTCACCGTTCTATACAAAGATCGTCGTCTCGTCCGCGGAAAAGCCCGCATACTCAGTCACATCGATCGTCTCCAGCGTTACCCGTGATCCATTAAGCGGTTGTCAGCCTGCCAACATCCTGGTAACCGTGTACGCCACCGTGAAAACCAACGGTCCGGTGGAGTTTACGTACTATTGGGAGCAAAGCGATGGCAACGGTTCGAATCAGAAAAAAGTTTCCATCGCGTCTGCAACGACGCAGACCTTCGCCCGTGAATGGAAATTTGGGCGCACAAACACCCAGGGTCCGAAGTGGATCTCCTTTATAGTCACAAGTCCCACACAAATGGAACAACGTCAGGATTTTGTTTTCGAGTGTAAGTAGCGTATTCCCCCAGAATCCAGCATAAAGAGAGGTTGGCTAAGGCCCGCCTCTCTTTTGATTCAATGGAACCATTCCCGCCCTCCGCTCGTCTTTAATTACTGGAACACACGAACGGAGGAACCATGTTATCTCGAAAATTAACCATAAATCTTTCACTTTTTATTATCTTTCTGGCTCAAATGGCTTGCAATGTTCCATCAAACTCAGCAACGCCGGATACATTTGCCACATTAAACGGACTTTATACCGCATCTGCCCAAACACTTGAAGCCGCCGGCACCCAACCGGTTGTCACAGCCACTCCCGGATTGCCTCAGCCAACCGCCTCAATGAGCGGATCTGCCTCAGCAACGAAAATACCTGTTTCGCAGACAGCAGTCCCCTTGTCCAGGTGTGATGCGGCGAAATTCGTCAGCGACGTAACATTCCCGGACGGCAGTCTGGTCACACGGAACAATACATTCACCAAAGTATGGCGTATTCAAAATATCGGCACCTGCTCATGGACTCCTTCCTACGCGCTAGTCTTTACCAGCGGCGATCAGATGAGCGGACCGGCCGTGGCAACGCTGCCCGGTAATGTAAACCCCGGAGACACTGTGGAAATTCAGGTAACTCTGACGGCGCCCAATAAGGATGGGAAGTATCGCGGCTACTGGAAGTTGCGTAACGCTGCGGGCGTATTGTTCGGCATCGGCAGTCAGGCTGACACAGCGTTTTGGGTGGATGTAAAGGTAGCCAGCGGATCCGCCCACATTGCTTATGACTTTGCCGCGAATTATTGCAGCGCCGGTTGGGCAAATGGCAGCGACGCGCTGGGATGCCCTGGAACAGACGGTGATATCAACGGCTTTGTCCTCAAACTCAACCAGCCTGTCATGGAAAATGGCGTAAAGCAGAGTGACCCCGGTCTGCTGATGTCTCCACAAGACAAGAGAAATGGCGTCATCAGCGGGCAGTACCCCGCCTTCACAGTTCAGGCGGGCGATCGATTCCGAGCGCTGGCAGGTTGTCAGTACAATTCAAAGAAATGCGACGTGGTCTTCCGCCTCGATTACAAGGTGGATGGGCAGACGAAAACACTTGGAAGCTGGCACGAAGTGTACGAGGGCAATTTCTACGCCATTGACCTTGACTTGAATGCACTGGCAGGACAGACCGTGAAGTTCATCCTGGCTATGGAAGCGAACGGCGGAAATAATAATGACAACGCCATCTGGCTAAACCCGCTAATTCTACGTCAGGGGACCCCGCCGCCTACGTTTACCCCCACCTTTACACCCACCGTTACCCCAACTTTCTCAGCCACACCTACGAATACGGTCACGGCCACCCCGACGCAGACCGCCACACCAACCAATACGTCAGTTCCGTAGGTGCGTTATAATAAAGTAACTATTTTCGGAGGTACTACCATGAAATTCAGTAAGTCACGTTGGCTGGTAAGCACGCTAATGCTGGCAGTTATTTTAAGCTCATGCACACTGGGCGCAACCCCTGCACCGACAGAAGATGTTGGGGCGATCCAAACCCAGGCATACAGTATCGTACTAACCCAGGTCGCCATGCAACAGACCCAAACAGCGCTGGCAGTTCCCTCTCCCCTGCCAACAAATACCCTTGCGCCCCTGCCTTCCCCGACATTGGGAGTACTCCCTACATTTGCGCCTGTAGGCGGTTTTGGCACACCGGCTCCTTTCAACACGCAGCCCCCTGGTTTCACTCCACTGGCCTCCCCGATTCCCACACTGGGTATCGTTTCAACGGTCACCACAAAAAATGGCTGTAATGACGCGACATACATGGGAGAAACAGCTCCGCTGGACAAGGCGGTGGTGGCAGCCGAAAAGAACTTCTCCAAAGGCTGGACGCTCTTCAATACAGGTACATGCACATGGGATGAGGGCTACTCCTTTACCTTTATGCCTGCTCTTTCCAGCCCGGAGGTGAAGGGCTATAACATTGTCCTCAAAGCCAATGCTCCTGAAGACTATACTGCGCCTCAACACAGCCAGACATTCATTGTAAAATTAACTGCGCCAAAGACCCCGGGAGAATACAAGGGGTATTGGAAGATGACGGATGAAGCAGGAGCCTTCTTTGGCCCGCTCGTATACGTCTGGTTCGTTGTCCAATAACAAAAGAGAGGTAATAATGAAAACCAAACTAGCTATCCTCACAGCAGCTTGTCTATTAATTCTCTCAGCCTGTGCTCCAGCCACACCAATCGAGCCGACTCCGGATGTTTCCGCGATACGCACATCCGCGGCGTCCACGGTAGTGGCAGAGTTGACACTTACAGCTGCGGCATTTACTCCCACCCCGCTTCCGCCGACAGAAACGCCAATACCTGAACCGCTGGCAACAGAAACCCCAACGGCCGCCTTTACAACGGATCCGACCCAGATTGCGCTCGGCACACCGGGCCAGTTATGCGACGACACTTCCTTTGACAACGCCACTGTGGATGTCACCATTCTTGACGGCACACAAATGACCCCGGGCCAGGAGTTCGTAAAGACCTGGAAGATCAAGAATACAGGGATCTGCTCATGGGGTGATGGCTACGGATTGATCTATGCCGGCTACGCGGAAAAAATGGATGGACAGCCGGTTCCGCTGGGCACGTTGGTCGAAGTCGGACAGGAAGTCGAAGTCTCGGTTAACTTCAAAGCGCCGATCAAAGTCGGCGAATACACCAGCGCATGGCAAATGGCGAACGCCAAAGGCATCCCATTCGGCAAAGCCATTTTTGTAAAGATCATCGTCAAGTAAAGAGTGACTGCCGCACTAAAACAGGCAATCAAGCAAAAAGCGCGCCAGCTGGGATTCATCCTAGCTGGCGTTACTTCTTTCGAGCCGCCCGCGCACTACAATATTTTTGAAGAATGGCTCGATCAAAACAAACACGGCACGATGAATTATCTTGCCGAAGAACGCAGCCGCATCCGCCGCGCCGACCCCAAACAAATCCTCCCCGAATGTAAATCCATTCTGGTGCTGGCAATGCCCTATACAAAGGCAGAAGGCAGAAGGCAGAAGGCAGAATTTCAAATTGCATCTTATGCACTGGGCGAAGATTATCATGATGTTATTCCCACGCGCCTGAAATTGATTGTTGAGTTCATCGAAGAACAGCTCGGTCACCCCATCCCCAACCGCTATTACACAGACACTGGTCCCATCCTCGAACGCGAACTTGCCCAACGCGCAGGTCTTGGCTGGATCGGAAAAAACTCCATGCTGATCAACCCCAGGGCAGGCTCGACTTTTTTTCTGGCTGAGATCCTGCTCGGCATCGAGCTCGAACCCGATGAAACGCTCATCACTGACCATTGCGGCACATGCACGCGCTGTATCCAGGCCTGTCCCACGCAATGCATCCTGCCCAACCGTACCCTCGACGCGCGCCGCTGCATCTCCTACCTCACCATCGAACTCAAAGAAGAAATCCCGGATGAATTAAGAGCGCTTACACAGGATTGGATTTTCGGATGCGACGTCTGTCAGCAGGTCTGCCCGTGGATCGATTCTCCCAAAAGGGCGACTCCTGCCTTCGAGCCGAAAATCCCGCTTCCGGTCTTAACCTCGGACCTGACTCTGACATCCGTTGAGTTTAATCAGCGCTTCAAGAAGAGTCCGCTCAAACGCGCCAAGCGGCGCGGATACTTACGCAATCTGGCAGTGGCTGTTGGGAACATGGGAAACAAAGATGATATTCCCATTTTGGAGCAGGCAGTAAAAGATGATGAGCCATTGGTCAGCGCGCATGCAAAATGGGCAAAAGAAAAATTGGACCGCGGATTTTAATCCGCCTCAACAAACGCAGACCGAAGTCTGCGCTCCGGGAAAATTAAAAATGAAAAAACTACTGATTGCAACCAACAACAAAGGCAAAGTTAAAGAATTTACAGGAACTGCTAAAAGATACAGGGCT
>NZ_JADJSO010000063.1:0-38062 GCF_016711665.1 Candidatus Villigracilis saccharophilus | reverse complement strand
TAATTTGGGAATGGCTGAACACAAGAAACATTCTGGAAAAATCAACAAAGCAAACTCTTCCTGCATTTTAGGACACCTTGGTAAGGAGTTCATCAAATGGTAAATCTCAAAATAAACGGCAAGGATATTCAAGCACCTGGAAGGGGATCACAGTATTGCAGGCTGCAGAACAGGCTGGCGTGACCATTCCGACCTTATGCGATCACCCCGGACCTGCATCCATACGGCGGCTGCCGCCTGTGCATGGTGGATGCAAAGGGCTGTCGCACACCGATGGCATCCTGCACCTTGCCCGTCAGCGAAGGGATGGAAATCAATACGCACAGCCCAGAGATTGAAAAGACCGCAAGACCATGCTTGAGATGCTTTTATCCAATTATCATGATGATGGATACGAGAATGGACAAAAGCAGGAGACCCAATTCATGCATTGGGTCAATCACTACGGGCTGGATGTAAAAGCGAGTATGTCGCCCAAGCCGCAGTATCAAGTGAACAGTGATCCGAATCCATTTGTTTTCGTGGATTTAAACAAGTGTATCCAATGCACAAGATGCGTCCGCGCATGTACCGATATTCAAGGTCGTTTCGTCTGGAGTATGGCGGAGCGGGGATTCAATGTTCATCCAGTCCCAGGCGCGGATACAGAGATGCTTGATGCGCGCTGCGAATCCTGTGGCGCATGTGTCGCCTACTGCCCCACCGGCGCGCTGGATAACAAGATGTCCATGGGCGCGGGCGTACCCGACAAAGTTGTGATGACCACCTGTACTTATTGCGGCGTGGGTTGTCAATTTGAATTGAATATCAAAGATGACAAGATCATCCGCGTCACTTCCACGGAGAAGGCGGCAGTTAACGGAAATCATCTCTGCGTAAAAGGCCGATATGGTTATGATTTTGTACATCATCCCGAGAGATTGACCAAGCCAAAGGTCCGCAGATATTTACTTGAAGGGAAGAAGAAACCAGTTATCAGTGGGCAGTGGACAGTGGACAGTGGTCTATGGGATTGGGTAGAAACAGATTGGGACACTGCGCTTGACATCACTTCTCAAAAAATACTTGGGATCAAAAGCGAATTCGGTGCAGACAGCATTGGTCTGCTCACCTCGGCGAAATGCACGAATGAAGAAAACTATTTGATGAACAAACTGGCGCGCCAGGTCATTGGCACGAACAACATTGACCACTGCGCCCGTCTCTGACACTCCAGCACGGTAGCCGGTCTGGCTGCCTCCTTCGGCTCGGGTGCCATGTCCAACTCAATGGACGATGTCGCAAAAGAAGCGAAAGCCTTCTTCATTATCGGTTCCAACACAACAGAACAGCATCCTGTCTTCGGAGCCATGCTCCGTCAGGCGGTGCGGCAGCGCGGCGCAAAACTGGTCGTGGCTGATCCGCGCAAGATCGACATTACTGAATTCGCCACACTTCATTTACGCCACAGACCCGGCACTGACATTGCCCTGATCAACGGCCTGATGTACATCATCCTCGAAAAAGGATGGGCGAACCAATCCTTCATTGACGAACGCACGGAAAACTTTGATGAGTTCAAAGCCACCGTGATGAACTATCCGCCGGAAGTGGTTGCAAAGACCACCAATGTGCCCATAGAAAAATTATATGAGGCCGCTGAAATCATCGCCCAGAATAGCCCGATGGCGGTGCTATGGGCAATGGGCATCACGCAGCATATCGTCGGCGTACGCAATGTAATGGATCTCGCGAACCTGCAAATGCTGCTTGGCAACATGGGTAAGCCCGGCGGCGGAGTGAATCCACTACGCGGACAAAATAATGTGCAAGGCGCATGTGACATGGGCGGATTACCGAATGTTTATACAGCCTACCAACCCGTCACGAGTGAAGATGTCCACGATAAATTTGAAAAAGCCTGGGGCGCAACCAGCAGCACCAAAGTCGGGCTGACCGTCACTGAAATGGTGCCCGGCATTCTTGATGGAAGAACCCACGCGCTATATGTGCTCGGCGAAGATCCTGTTATGTCTGACCCAGATACGAAGCACATTCGTCATTGTTTCGCATCGATTGATTTTCTCGTTTTGCAGGAAATCTTCCCATCTGAAACTGCCGCGTATGCAGATGTACTTTTGCCCGGCGTTACCTTCGCAGAAAAAGACGGCACATTCACAAACACCGAACGGCGTGTGCAGATGGTGCGCAAGGCGATTCCCACTCAAGGCGACGCGCGGGATGATTGGTGGATCACCTGTCAGATTGCAAAACGCCTCTTGGCCGGGACCAGTGAGCGGGTACAGTCCGAAGCGCCTTATTCTGGCTGGGACTATGCCGACACATCCGCGATCATGTCCGAGATCAATGCGTTGACCCCATCCTATGGCGGTATCACGCACGCAAGACTCGAAGCAGGCGAACGTCTGCAATGGCCATGCCCGACAGCAGACCATCCAGGAACTCCAATTTTGCACACCAAACAATTCACGCGCGGCAAAGGCAAGTTCATGCCGATCGATCATGTGCCGCCCGCCGAAAAACCCGATGACGATTACCCGATGTTGATGAGCACAGGCCGCGTGTTATATCACTGGCATGGCGGACAGATGACGCGCCGCGCCAAAGGATTGATGGAAGTGTACGGCGCGGCTTTGATCGAAGTCAACCCGAATGACGCGGAAAAGATGGGATTGATCGAAAAGAGCTTTGTGCGAGTCACATCCCGCCGTGGAAATATTTCGGCGCAAGCCTGGGTGACCGACCGTGTGCCGCCCGGCATGGTGTATGCGAATTTCCACTTCCCGAATGCATCGGCCAATGAGTTGACACACGCATCGCTTGACCCGGTGGCAAAAATTCCTGAATATAAAATTGTGGCAGTCAAAGTGGAATTGGCGTAAAATAGTGCCCAAGGAGAACCCGCCCATGACAACTGTCCGCAAATTACTCGAATCAAAAGAGACCGAAACCAATTATTCCGTGGCATCCACAGATACCGTTTTGCAAGCCATTAAAGTGATGACAGACGCCCATATCGGCGCAGTTTTGGTCACCGAAGGCGGGAAGATCGTTGGGATCTATACTGAACGCGATTATCTATATAAAGGTGAGATCGAAGGCCATGCGGCAAAAGAGACGATAATCAAAGACGTAATGATCTCCAAAATGGTCACAGTCACGATGGAGACATCCGCTGAACAATGCATTGGCTTAATGAGGCAGTATAACATCCGCCATTTGCCTGTTGTGGAGAACGAACATCTCGTCGGTCTGGTTTCGATGCGTGATGTGATGTTCGCTGTGATCGAAAACAAGGAAAGCGAGATACGCGGGTTGGAAAATTACATTATGGGTTCCGGTTTCCAATCATAATATCAATGAATTGCGGCAGGAGGCACAGAGTTAAATTCTGTGCCTCTTATGCTTTAATGACAACATATTCACCAATCCGCTGGTAAAATCCTGCTCATGTCATTTCAAAAAATCCTTTACGGCGTTTTTTCCGCCTTTCTACTTGCATCCTGTTCATCTTCAGCCACACCGCCTGTTATTTATGCGACGTATGATCCCTTTCTGCCGATCCCTGCGGGCACACAAGTCTTTACGGATGCAGATCCACAAGTATCCGTCACGGGAACACGCAAACCAACGCCTGCCCGCGCAGCATTGACAGTCTCACCGATCGCGGAAGATGCCGCCAATCAAGTTCAGGGCACGCCCACGCCCGACAGAGGCCGATTCCTGCCAACGCCCCGACTGGATGCGGAGCAATATGAAGTTTTGCCCGGCGATACTCTAATGAGCATCGCTGATCAATTTGGCATCAGCATGGAAACTTTAATGCAATCCAACAACCTGATCGACCCCAATTTTTTAACCGTCGGGATGCAGTTAAATGTCCCCGCTGCGGTGCCCGGGGATGTGGGTACTTCCTTCAAGATCATTCCAGATTCCGAGTTGGTATACGGCCCTGCCAGCATTTATTTCGACATCGGTGAATTCATTCAAAGCCAGCATGGATACCTGGCCAGTTATTCGCAGGATGTGAATGGACAATTTTTAAATGGCAATGAGATCATTCTACTCGTCGCACAAAATTATTCGGTCAACCCGCGTTTGCTTCTGGCATTGCTTGAATATCAAAGCGGCTGGGTGACAAATCCGCAGCCCGCCAACATCGACTATCCCATGGGAATGTTGGATGTAAACCACATCGGCTTGTATCGTCAGCTCACCTGGGCGGCTAATACACTAAACCGCGGATATTATTTATGGAAAGCGAATGCGCTTTCCACCTGGGCATTGGCAGACAGCACCGTCATTCTGATCGACCCCGCCATCAATGCGGGCACCGCATCGGTACAATATTTCTTTTCGCAGCTTGATGACCGCACTGCATGGGAAAAGGATGTTAACGGCACCGGCTTCCTGCTCACCTATTTTGTTTTCTTCGGCAACCCATTCAACTTTGCCATTGAACCGCTGGTCTCAACATCCATTACACAACCGCCCATGACCCTCCCATTCGAAAAGGGGCAAAGTTGGTATTTCACCGGTGGACCGCACGGCGGCTGGGATTCAGGCTCGGCCTGGGGGGCGCTCGACTTCGCACCACCGGGTGAAAGCGGTTGTTCCACAAATCCTCATTGGGTAACCGCCATGGCTGATGGGCTCGTGGTCCGGTCCGATGACGGGGCAGTAATGCAAGACCTTGACAATGACGGCTATGAACAGACGGGCTGGGTGATTTTTTACATGCATGTTGCTGCCGAGGATCGTATCCAAACAGGTCAATATATTTTTGCCAGCGAACGCGTCGGGCACGCATCCTGTGAAGGGGGTTTTTCAAACGCCACGCATGTGCACATTGCCCGCAAATTCAACGGTGAGTGGATCCCAGCAGATGGAAAGCGCCCATTTGTCATTGACGGCTGGACATCGAGCGGTAACGGTATAGAATATGATGGCTTCCTCTCTAAAGGACCTCAAACCATTGAAGCATTGGACAGAGCCGACCCGCTTAATTTGATCACACGCTAATTCAGAGTTAATCTCAGCGGATATAATCAATTCACCATGTATCGCATCTTCGCAATCATCATTGTTCTATCACTGAGTTTATCCGCATGCGCAGCATCCCCATCCATTTGGGGAGTTCCACAAACACCGACAGCAGATGGTACGCTGATTATCCCCCCGTCCCAAACTCCGCCCCCCCTCGACCCGTTTGCTGTCCAAGACGACCCGATCATCTTTCCCACATCAACCACTCCGCCCGCCATCGCGACAAACGCGGTCATTGCCTTAACTCCCCAATCGACAACGAGCAGTATAGAAACCATAAACACGCCGACCGCCACCCTTTCAATTGACACCACTGACGCCGCGCCATTCCTATACTACGCCCAAAGCGGAGATATGCTTTCCGCCGTCGCAAATCGCTTCGGTGTGAAAGAATCAGAAATAACATCAAATGCTGACCTGACCAAAACGACATTGATAGACCCCGGCACGCTGCTGGTCATTCCAAACCGCATTAATGAACTGACCACTCCCAATATTCAGATCATGCCAGACGCAGAGATCATTTTCTCCATCACCGCCGCCGAATTTGATATAGAAGAGTTTGTAGATCAACAAAACGGCTACTTAAGCGATTTTGAAGATTATCTGGGGTCGACTGGCAAGATCAAAGGCTCGGACGCGATCAAACGTCTTGCGCTTGAAAATTCCATCAATCCGCGGATGATCCTGGGCTTACTGGAATTTGAAAGTCATTGGGTACGCAGTCAGCCTGTGGACATATTTCACACAGAATACCCAATGGGATTCAACGACTATCACTACAAAGGCATGAGCGTGCAATTGGTATGGGCAGTCAACAACCTGTCGATCGCGTATTACGGATGGCGGGCCGGCACCTTGACTCATCTTGATTTTCCCGATGGATCCACTCTCCGCCTCGATCCGCGTTTAAATGCCGGTACGGTCGCGATCCAATATTTATTTTCACGTCTTCATAATCAATCGCAATGGGCACAGATCATTAACCCAACATCAGGCTTCCCTGCCATGTATATGGAAATGTTTGGCGATCCCTGGGAACTCGCAGATGGGATCAATCCGATCTTTCCGGCCGCCTTAAATCAACCCGCGCTTGTTCTGCCATTTGAGCCAAATCAAAAGTGGAGTTTTACCGGAGGACCGCATAACGGCTGGGGACAATTGAATCCAAAAATATATGGCCAGGTACACAGTGTATTCGCCGCGATTGATTTTGCTCCAGCCGCAGACCGCACCGGCTGTATCCCAACCTCAACCTGGGTTACTGCTTCGGCACCTGGGCTTGTTGTCCGCTCGGAAAATGGCGCAGTGATGGTTGACCTGGATGGAGACGGCTACGAACAAACGGGCTGGAATCTTCTTTATATGCACATCAGCCCAAAGGACCGCGTGGCAGTGGGAACATGGCTAGAGTCAAACGATCGTATCGGGCATGCATCTTGTGAAGGCGGAGTTTCAACCGGGACACATCTTCATTTTGCGAGAAAATATAATGGCGAATGGGTCACTGCAGATGGACCCATCCCTTTCGTCCTGAGCGGGTGGCGTGTTGTTGCCGGAGGAAAGGCTTATGAAGGTAAGCTCATCCGAGAAGACCAGTTTGTGATCGCCGATATAAATAGTGAAAGCAAATCAATTATTATCCGCGAAAATGAATAATATAAAAAAAGTAATTCATAGTTTCATCACCCTTTTTTTGACACTCCTGATCCTCATAACTTCATGCAGTCCACAGACAACCGATCAAAATGTGGGAACTGCCTCCGCGCCAGACCAACAGGATGATCCAACATTTTCGGTATTCGCACAAACTCCAATCCCTACACGAAAAACTTACGCCCCCGGCGAACTGGTTGACTACACTGCTCAAAATGGCGACACTCTTCCATCACTTGCTGCACGCTTTAACACAAGTGTGGATGAAATATTTCAAGCCAACCAGCAGATCCCACGCGACGCCACCACCATGCCACCCGGTATGCCCATGCGGATTCCCATTTATTACCGCGCTTTGTGGGGCAGTCCCTTCCAGAACATACCCGACCATGCCTTTGTCAACGGCCCTGCTGATATTGGTTTTAACACCGCCGCGTTTGTCGCCAATCAACCCGGCTGGTTAAAAGCCTATCGAGTTTATGTCAGCGGCGAAACGCGCACTGGTGCAGAGATGGTGAATTACGTTGCCATCAATTACAGCGTCAGTCCGCGCCTTCTACTTGCAATTCTGGAATATCAAGGCGGCGCGCTCACAAACCCTGAACAGCCGGTAAAAAAGAACTTGCTGGGGCTTACGCGTCGCTTTTGGGAATCGCCCTATCTGCAACTCGTCCTGGCGGCCAATATTCTAAACAATGGGTATTATGGCTGGCGGAACGGCACTCTGCTAGAATTTGAAGATACCAACGAGATCCTGATCAGACCTGACCCCTGGCAAAATGCTGGATCTGTCGCGACTCAATACTATTACTCAAAAATTTTTTCGGGAGATGAGTACGCAGCCGCCACCGGGCCGGGCGGTTTGATCGAGACATACGGAAAGTTGTTCGGCAATCCGTGGAATAATCCTTTGGTGCTTATCCCCGGCAGCCTGAGTCAACCTCCCTTTCTTCTTCCATTTCCAGATAACCAGATCTGGTCTTATACCGGCGGCCCCCACACAGGCTGGGGCACTGGCGAACCACTCGCCGCGATCGATTTCGCTCCGCCCTCTGAACAATCAGGCTGCGTGACTTCAGGCAGCGAGAATTATGCCACCGCGATGGCCAACGGACTTATTGTCCGCTCTGACATTGACGGCATCGCGCTTGACCTAGATGCAGACGGCGACGAGCGCACAGGCTGGGTCATCTTTTACCTGCATCTTGCCGCAGAACAGCGCGCACCTTTAGGTGCCGACTTGAAAGCCGGGCAGATGATCGGCTACCCTTCTTGTGAAGGCGGACACGCTACAGGTACACATGTTCATATCGCACGCAAATACAATGGTGAGTGGATTACAGCGGATAGCGCCATCCCACTGACCATGAATGGATGGATAACCCATAATGGAAGTAGAGAATACGAGGGGACTTTAACCAAAGGCAGCGGCATTGTCACCGCCTGTGATTGCGGAGACGCGTTCACCTCAATAAGCTCAGGGAACCCCTAGTTAACAAGCAATACAGCACAGGCAATTAATGCTGTATTGCTATATTAGATGATTAGGTGATTAGATGGCTTTCCAAAAATCTACTTCGGGGTGTATCGTCCTTCTTTCACCAGTGTAGTCGCGTTTTCATCAATTATTTTATAGACCAATTGTATCGGAAACGCCTTGCTCAACATCGCCTGCGCGGGGCAGTACTTCTCTGCTGACAATTCGATCGCGCGCAGCAAAGCGGATTCATCCACATCTTTTCCTGTGACAATATACTCGACCAGGGCATTGACAAACACTTTTGGATGCTCTTCAGCGCGATCCACATGCACAAATACCTGGAAATTGGAAACGGGTTGTTTCTTCTTTTGAAGAATTGAAATAACATCCATGCCCGTGCAACCAGCAAGCCCCATCGCTAAAAATTCCAACGGACGGGCGCCAGTGTTCCCGCCTCCAACAACAGTATCTGCATCCATTTTTTGCACGAAACCAGAATCTCCAACCCCACTAAAAGACATCCCGCCATTCCAATTTATTTTTATTTCCATGTTCTACTCCAAAATAATATCAGGCACATATTTCTCAAGGTTTGATTTTGAGATACCACCAATCCACATCAGACGGACTGTTCCATTGCGGTCGATCACATATGAACTGGGTAAGTTTGAGGTATTAAATTCACGCTCTGCCAAATAATCCAAGTCCAGCCAAACGGGGAATGTCAGACCAAACTCAGCCACAAAAGGAGCGACGACCTCAGGCGTTTCTTCCTGATCAATGGCGATCAATACAAAACCCTTCTCTTTATATTTTTCATAAAATTTTTGCAGGGTCGGCATTTCATCGCGACACGGGGGACACCAGGTAGCCCACAGGTTTACGAGTATCACTTTCCCCGAATAATCATCCAAAGAAACACTCCTGCCTGATAAGTCGGTCAGGTCAAGTTTCGGAGCGGCAAAATCCACCTGGACCGGAACAGTTGAAAAGTCCTGGGAAGAAGCGGCAACATCAGATTTGTTTTTCATTAAAAGGAAGAGCATGGCCCCAATCGAAACCAAGCCAATGCCGATCATTAGCATGGCATAGAAACGGACTGGGGAAGGTCGGTCTATTTTCTTCATGGTTCACATCCAATAAGGCGAATTGAATTTTTGAATTTAGTTTTGGTATTTCTAAAAGTATAACTCAGGAAAACAGGCGCAAAATAAAAACGGGAAAAATGTCACTGACTTTAGGATATTTAGTACTGGAAAGTTGTCCAGACCTTGATTAACATGGAATCAAATGTTGGATTCTACCGAACACATCCCGCTCTTCCAAAACCTTGAACCTGCTCAAATGGATTTGTTAATACCTCTATTTGAGAATTTTTCATGTGCGCCTGAAACTCTGGTCTTTGCACAAAATTCGCCGTCCACGTATTTATATCTAATTTTAGAGGGTACGATCCAGGTCCAATACAAGCCTTACGATGGTCCGCCCATTACCGTTACAAATTTATCCCAGGGAGATGTTTTTGGGTGGTCTGCTGTTGTAGGAAGCCATTATACATCCAGCGCGATTAGTAAATCTGGAATAAAAGCGCTTCGCATCCGCGGTACAGACCTGCGTAGTTTGATGAACAAACAACCTGAAAGCGGGCAGACGATTTTAGACCTGCTGGCTAAATTCGTCTCTTCCCGCTGGAAAAATGCGCACACGCAGGTACAATCCATTTTGAAGAGCAAAGTATCCGGCACAGAAATCCTTGAAAAAACCATAAAGGAGGAAGCAATGGAATTGGTAAATTTGGAATCCCAGGAACTACAATTACGCGGATTGCTTGAACGCCTGAGCGCGTATGTTGAGCAGTTTCATGGCGGAACCGTGGAATTCGTTTCATTCGACGGCGAGACGCTAAAAGTACGCCTCGGCGGAGCCTGCCTTGACTGTCCGTTATTACCATCTACATTACATGGCTGGGTGGCCGGTACTGTCCACCAATTCTTCCCAGGGGTAAAAGTGGTGGAAGAAAAGTAGATCCTGCCAAGGTCAGAAATAAAACAACACACCCCCGAATTTTTCGGGGGTGTGTTGTTTTGAAGCAATACGGTTTTATCGATTGGCAGTGAAGTATCGAAATAATACAAACCCACCTGCGGCAATTAGCACAACTGCCCAAAGGTAATTCGCGAATTGCAGCAAGGAAGCAATCCCAAGCAATCCCATGATCCCCAGCGCGAACGCGGGCCAGTAAGCCCATTTCATCCCTGCAAGTACGGCAACCAGCAGAAATGTGATGGCGAGGCCGAAAAAGAAAAAGCCTGCGGATTGAAATCCGCCAAACTCGCCTGCAGCGACAGTCATCCCTGCAAGTGTGGTCAACACGCCAGCAGGGATAAGCGCCCACCAACGTTCGGCGCGATCGGTGAGATACACGATAAAAAAGGAAAGACCTATTCCGCCAAGGAAGATCATTCCGCCAAATTCTTCAAACTGTTGAGTGGCAAGGATCATCACAGCCAGCGCGGTCAATACGCCGGCTGGAATAATCGCCCACCAACGATCAATACGGGCAGTGAAATATACATACCAAAATGAAAGCGCAATACCGCCAAGAAAAACCGATCCGCCAAAATCTTGAAGCGGCTCGGGCAGCAGGATCAATACACCAAGGGCAGCGAGTGTAAAACCAGGGAATGCGCTCCACCAATGACCGCCAAAAAGCAAAGTTAAAAAAGCCAGTCCGGCAGCCAGGAATAATCCGCCCCAAAAATAACCAGAGGCATTATTTAGGTAACCGAGAGCCTGCGCCAACGCAAGTCCACCGCCGACAAGGAGCAATACACCAAATACAATTCCCGGGTCAAATCGTTTCATATCATCCTCTTTATTTTACGCGGACAGAAGCAGCACCAGCATCGATGGTCATGTCAACAGAATGTTCGGCAGAGTCAAAATCGGGGGACTGATAATAACTTCCATTGCGTGGAAATCGCGCCTCGTTAATCTTGAAATCCGCCGCACCCAGTGAGGGACGGATCCGCGCAGAAAGACCTTCAGGGATGACGACTTCAAGTGATGCAGCACCAAGATCCAGGTCCGCACGGAAGCGTCCACGCACAGGCAGGGTGATCTTTGTTTCACTTGCGCCAGTATCCAGGTCCAAGCCTGTGATATTCATATCCCTCAAGTCAATATCAGATTTGTTCGCGCCAAGATTTAAGTTGAGCGCCATCGGAATATTAGGATTTAGCGCGAGATCCCAATTGATCTGTGAATTGGGACCAAAGAAAGGGAGTTTTATAAAATCGTTGACGGGTCTCATTTTGACGTCAAGGCTGTCTCCGTTTCGATTGGCTTTGTGTTCCAATCCGCCAGAAAAAGAACCGTGTGCCAACTCGTTGGCATTCGCGCCGCTATGAATTTTTAACTCACCCGCGCCATGATTGATCTTAACATTGGCAGAAGAGGCTCCCTGCAGGTCAATGGAAATATTTTCCATTTCAACCTGCCCGCGAAAGAACACACCAACCAGAACCCATACACCCGCACCTAGAAGAGCGATCGGCCAAAAGAGGTCCGTCGGCGGAGTGCCGTTTGGAAGTCGAACCCCCATCTCACTGGCAAGCATCAAACCACCAATGAGAAGCAGCGCAGCTCCCCAGACCAATTGATTGCGTCCCATTTTATTCTCCTTTGCTGCGGTATGAGCGGTACAGTCCGCTGCCGAGCACCCAAACACCGAGCAGGATCAGAAGGATCGCAGGACCAAAGTTACCAAGCAATGACCAACCGCCCAGGAAGGATGCAAAGACAAGAAAGAGCACTGCGCTGATCACCATCAAATTAAGGCCATGCTTTAAATTACCCGCCGTATTTTCACCGAGAATACCGGCAAGGACAGTTCCCACACCCACAAAGCCGGGGATGAGAGCCCACATATAGGACCAGGATGAAGAATCCTCAGCGATCTGTTGATAATAAAAAATACCGCCAAGTCCGGCCACGATCGCGGCAGGCACCGACATTCCGGGTTGACCAAGTACAAGGCCGAGAATAAAGATCCCGCCGCCGATCAAAAACATATTCATCGGCCACCGAGTATATTGCTCAAAGGTGTTGTGGAAAGCGGGTACATTTTTATCAATGAGGAACCACGCGCCGAGTAAAATGAGGATAACACCAAGCGCCAATTGGGAACGACCTTGTTTATTCATGCTGTATTCTCCTTATATAATTCTTCACTAATAGTTTATTACTTTTCGGATAAAAAGCAAAGTCCTTGTTGATATACGGTGAAAAGCAGGAATAGTTGTGAAAAACAAGATACAAGCCGTGTATTCTTTCACAGCTTGCATCTTGTCAACATATTTACAAATTTTTATTACTTTATTTGCACCATTCAACAGTAGCGCGCATGGCATCTTTCAAGGGTGTTCCCTGCCAGCCAAAGGCTTTTTCGGCCTTGCTGGAATCCATGATGAAGGGCTTATCCCATTCGTAAAGCATTTCCACTGATTCACGCATGGCTGGGATAAACAAACCAAGAAAGCTCATCATCATTTTACCTGCGGCCATAAATTTGACCTTGCGGCCAAGTACTTCTTCCATGATGCGGACAAACTCAATTTGCGTGATCGGAGCAGGAGATGGCGTAAACCAGGTCTGTCCGAGCGCTTCCTCGTGTGTGCCAAGGGTTGCCAAAAGTTTTCCAAAATCTGCGACATATGAAAAAGTATGCGGCTGGTCGGTTCTGCCAAGCAAGTTTATAGATTTACCCGCCAAGGCCGGACGAATGGCGTAATCGGTTACAGCCGTATCGTCGGGGCCAAAGAAATTAGACGCACGCCCAATTGCAGCACGAACCTTTCCAGAGCGATGCGCTTCCATCACGGCTTTCGCCATTTCAGCGCGGACCTTTCCTTTTTTGGTGTGCGGCTGGTAAGGCATATCTTCACGAATAGGTTGACCGTTTGTGTCACCGTACATGTAGAGATTATCGCCGACGATAAACTTCGCGCCGTTGGCAGAGACAGCATCCAAAATCGCCTTTTGCATGGGCGGGAATTTTTCAGCCCATTCATGATATTGAGGCTGGGCACATTGATACACTGCCGTGGCACCTTTGGTGAGTTCGATATTTTTGTTTACATCATAGGCATCGCCTCTGACAACTTCCACTTCAACGGGGATGCGGGAATCTGCTTTGCCTGAGTGACTGATCATACGGACGGGTTTGCCCAATCTGACCAATTCACGCGCTGTCCACTTGCCAAGCGCGCCTGTACCGAAAATTACGTGCAATTCATTTTGTGACATGATTGATTTTTCCTTTTTATATGTTTTCAGTTTGAGGGTTGTTCTCTTTCAAAATCGGAAACGAACAACTATAGAAACGACGGGATTACATTTGCCAGATACAACACCAGTCCAAGGAGCCAAACGCCCCAATGAACCGTTTGCGGACTGGTTTCATCTTTTTTCTGGAACAGCATAATGGACATGATCAGCACCCAGACCACATACAAAGCCCAAAGTGCGATGGAAATATCCCCCAGAAAACTCAAGGCGTTGGCATTGACCGATTCGTAGCTCTGAATGAAAAGCGCAACGCCTGAGATTAATCCGAGCCAGGCAAGTTTTTTATCAAAAGCGTTGTTTTGGATAAGAACAACGCCCAGCGCAATGAGCCACAAACCTGTGAACAACGTCCCCAAATGTTCGCCAACCGTCATGCCCATGTAGGTGTTGGCAAATTTTTCCAGAAAGAAAATGGTCTCTGAAGCGATTTCTTTGGTACTGTAGGCATTCGACAGCATGGGAATGAGAATCACCCAGCGGAAGAAGCCCAACATCTGGAACACTCCTGACAACACGCCTGAAGTCACCGCGAACAAATCCAGCATCCGACCTTTTTTGGTGATCTGATAGATTGCCACAGCCATGTAAACCTGCAGGATGGATGTCACTGACATCATGTAGTACGCCAAAACAATGGTTCCCTGATTTGCCTGGAAAAGCGTAAAGCGTTCATCGGGGCTCTTGCGCAAAATATCGGGGAAGTCAAAAGAACTCGCCAGCATCAGATTGCCAACGATGATCAACAGGAAAAATCCCAGAAAAACCAGCGAGGTCGTTTTGTAATCTGTTTTCGTAATCATTGTTATCATTCTCCTTTTTTGAAGGCTATTGAATAAGAATTGGTTGATCTCAAAAAACACGTCCATAATCTACGCTGGCGGCATGGGAGCCGAGAAACCAGATTGCATTGTCTCAGGCGCAGTGCGGCCCGCTGCCTGCAAAGGCGAAGGATGCTTGACCTTCGAGAGCTTGCCCTCGGTCAATATGCGGCGATGCGCTTCTTCCCAAGTGGGCAATTCAGTTCCATCCTGCTGCCAACGGGCTACCGAGGCTTCCGAGCACATCTCAGAAAGGAGGCGCATGGCGATCTGATGCGCGCCCGAACTGCGATATTTTTTCATCTGTGTTTCATCTGCCCAGACTGTCTTTGTCCAAACAACGTTATTCTTCTCGAAGCGTGTTTCTACACCGAAAATGCCATCCGCTTTTTGCGCTTGCGTTCCGGTCCGCATGGCGTGGAGCAGGAATACGGGCATGTAGAAAATGGATCGAACACGCAGACGGGTAATGGATACTGTATACATTTTATTTCTCCTGTAAGATTCATAGAAAGGTTTTGATACTCAACCGTCAGATTACACTTTTTCATACGGACGGGCGGCGAGGTCTTTCACGACATATTGTTTGGCTTGCTGCTTCCAACCGATGCCGCCAAAAAGTTTATATAACCAGTTGGGGATGAATGGCTTGGCAAAAATATCACGCGCTTGCTGTGAAATTGGTTTGCCAAGCGCAAGAGATGTCGCGGCCAGTTCGAGGCTTTTCTTAAGTGGCAGAGCGCGTCCATCCATTTCGTTGAGCGGCACACCGTGAACGAGTCCTTCGCCGCCACCAAGAGATAAAGAGTCAAGCCAGGTCATGCCCGTCTCTTTTGCGAATTGTTCACAAATGGCAAGCGCTGTGTCGTTATGTTTGGCTTCGGGGAAGCCACAATTCGCGATCGCGGCAAAACTTTGTGCCATATTCACGCTTGCACGATGCGCAGCAATTTTTTCCAGTGCGGCGATAACAGGCGCAGGCAGGTTGTCAACATATAAAGGAAATGCCAAAACGATAAGGTCAACTTGGTCTAGCTTTTCCAAAGTGAGGCGAGTCTGTTCTGCGGAGTTGAACGAGGTGTACACCTGAATGGTTTCGGTCTCAACACCGCGCGCGTTCAACTGCTCCATAAGGTAACCGCCCAGCGAAGCGGATGTGCTTTTTTTCGTGCGCGGACTTCCCACAAGCAATGCAGCACGGCGAATGGGAGATTCATCAGCGGAGGAAATTTCTATTTTGGAAAGAGCAGGCATGGGTGAGGATGAGGCGCTTTTTATTTCATCCAACCAGCCTCGAATCTGATCATCCAAATTTTCCTTTTGATTCACCAATCCACTGACCGAAGTGATTGCGTACATGTTGATGGCGTTGCGGTGAACAAGCTGACGAAAGACCGCTTCAGACTGCGCGTTGGGTTGATCCATCCATCCGACAGTGAGGACATCGGGATAGTTTTTGTAGCGCGGCTGATGATGGATCTCGCCATTGATGGTGGCAAAGAAGGGTGAAATATTTTGGATCTGGTGATCGACCATGCGCTTGAGCGCGGAGGAATATCCGCCGAACGTGACAGGCGTGAGATAAATGACCAGATCGCTTTGCATGATCTTTTCAGCAATGATGCGGTTGTCATCATTGGTGTTGCACATGCCGGGGCTGCGCACCCAGCATAAGAAGTCGCCTGCGCAGTTGCCGATTTTTTGTTCACACAGAACAAGGGTTTCTACATTTGAAAGTTGGGCCTGCAATGACATTTCGATCTTTGCAGATGTCGGGTCGTTCGGTTGAGAGCCGTCGAGAATTAATGTTTTCATGTTTCACCTTAATTTGGCAGCATTTGAGCACCAGATGTGATGTGCCACATCACCTGGGTTGAATATGTTGGATAACGATGTCAGATATTACAGGTATTGACTTAGGATGTTCTTGATCTCACGACGGAAGAGTTCGCCAAAATCAGTGATGACTGGGGGAACGTGATGACCGATCTCGAGCATGACCAATCCATGCACACGACTCCAGATGACGGCGGTCAGATACAACACTTCGACATCGGCATTGCCGCCGTAGTTTTTCCAGGCTTCGAGCATGGCCTCAAGTTCAGGTGTCAGTGCTGATAAACGTTCGAGTTTCAATTGTCCGCTTGAATATAAAGCCTGCAGAGTCATAGTCAGCGGGATAATGGCACAGGCTGCTGCGGGCATGGTGATATTTTCGGGAGCAACATAGTTCGGGATGGGCGTGCCAAAGATCAAAAGATAACGCTGAGGATAAGTAATCGCCCATTCACGGTAGGCAAGCCCGAGCGCAGAAAGACGTGCTTTTTGATCATCCGTGGGCACCGCGTCAATTGTGGCTTGCTGGGACTCCCCCAGCGAAGTGTAGGCATCCACGATCAGGGCTGTGACGAGCGCATCACGGTCAGGATGGTAGTTATAGATGGCGGGCGCTGTAATGCCCAATTCACGGGCAATGGAACGCAAGGACAGGGTCGCTGCGCCCGTCTCGGCGATCTGTTTCCAGGCTGTCTCTTTGATGGCTTCCTGCAAATTGGGTTTTTGTTTCTTGAGTGTCGGTCTGACCATTTTCTGCTCCTGATTTACTTTACGCCGTAAATATACAGTGTAAAGTAAATATTGTCAAGGGGGAAACTAAAAGACTTCGGAGTTCTTGCAGAACACCGAAGTCTTTTAGAAAAAATATCTTTGCAGAATTATGAAACAGTTGTATAGTTGGCGTAAGTGCGGGAGATTTATCATTCTATGCTCACCCCACCCGCCAGTACCCCACTCGGAAAATCGCGGTTGGGGACAATCCCGCAAACCGTTGGGTGGCACATCAGGTAAACTGAAAATGAAAAAATGGGTTGTGATCTTTTTGACAGCAGCAACTTGCATAGCAGCCATATATGGCATTATGCTAGGTATTTTTTATCTCAAAATCATAGAGAAATCAGAGCGTGAACTTTGGAGAATTACAGATTATATTGTTTTCCAGCCGGTTGTTGTAAATGATCTGTTTATATTTTCTGGGCATAAGGCAGATCGCTCTATTAATTGTGACTGTGTATATGCCGCAAATAAGTCAACGGGTGAAATTGTTTGGTCTACAGAAGAAGTTGAAAAACCGTATATGAAATTGGGGGCAACTTCTTCAAATTCCTTTTCCGTTAATTCCTATATAGAAATGGTATCTCCCAAAAAAGACACCATATATATTAGTCTATTCTATTATGGATCAGGAGATAATTTAAAGTTCGCGCTTGTTGCTGTAAGAAGTAATGACGGCGAATTGCTTTGGAAGGTTGATGGTGAAGCAAACTCAGACTCACTTGCTAATTCTGTTTTAGAGAAAAGTCAGATATTTGTTTTTGATGAACAGGGTGATTTACTGGCAATTAACAGCGATACAGGTAAAGAGATTTGGAGAAACGAAATTTATGACCACTATGATGATGCTGATATTTGGTTCAGCTACTATAAAGACACAGTATTTACTTTCAATAGCCAAACAGATCAAAAAATCAAGGCTTTCGATGCAGAAACTGGTCAATCTCTTTGGGAAAGTGACCAATTCAGAGGTGGGAGATGGAATGTTTATATCTTCAACAAAACAATATATCTAGTATCACCACCTCTTGATGACAACAAGTTGGTAACTGCAATAGATTTGGAAACTGGAAAGAAAAGATGGGATTTGGTTTTCCAGGATGTTAGTGGATTCAGCATAGCTGCTGGAGATAAAAATGGGGTTATGTTTTTTATCACGAAATACGAAGGTGGCCCGAATAATTTCCATGAACTAGCTAAACTCGTTGTTGTTGACGAGCTCACAGGTCAGCTACTATGGAAATTCAACGAGAACTTTTCGCATGGTGATTTCGGTTATCTAATAAATGGTAACACAATGTACATTGGCACCGAGGATGGTTTTGTTTTTTCATTAGATAGCGCAACTGGAAATATTATCTGGCAAACTGAAACAGGGCATTTCCCCATTCATTTTCTAGTTAAGGGAAATGCTCTCATTGTTGTTTATGAGGAACAATATTTATCCCTATTAGATCTAGCGACTGGTTTACAAAAATGGAGATTAGATCTTGACATTGATAAAAGCTGGTCGATTTTAGGAGAGGACATTCTGGGAATTAATAGCGATACTATATTTGTCGTTGGAAATAAGGATCAAAAGATATATGCAATTGATATAAATACTGGAAACCAACTTTGGTCGTGGAGGCATTTTCTTCCGGTTCGCTCTTACTATGAAATTGAACTTCTTAATAAAGATATACTATATGTTGATCAATGGCCACGCTGGAATTTTTTCATTTCTGATGATCTTGTTGGAAATAATTGGTATTTTGCCTTGAAAGCAGAACCTTAGTTGACAACCTGCCGCCGATGGGCAGCAGGTATCAAGGTGCAAAATGTTCAACTTGATTTATTTTATTAATTCCTTCACCGCCGCCCACTCCCCCGCGGACTTGGGATGTTCTGCAATCGCCAGCTTTCCGATATCCACCAATTTTCCAACAGCCTTCTTCACTATTTCATTTCCCCATACAAACAATTTATTCACATCACGCAACTGCGCTGCGCCAACCATGTCAAAATAAAGCTCAAGCAATTTTGCGCGTGCTTGAGATTCAGTAATGACTCGCGCCTGTTCGGAAAGATCGGGATAATGACGCGCAACAATTTCGTAGATGTGAGAATAATTCCATGCGCCTGCCTGCGCCACACCGACAGGCAGAATCTTGAAGTCTCGCTGCAGTTGCTCCAATGCTTTATTGAATTCAGAATCTTTTGCATTGGATAATTTTGCTTTCTTACGAAGATCCAAAGTATTCAACGCGCCATTTTCAAGCAGCGTCTCATAAACTTGTTTTGATGCCTGAGTTAATCGCCCTTCTTGATAGGCGATGAGATAATCTTCTTCAGGAGAACCATAATTTTCTGAAAGCGCATAAAAATACGGCGCGATCTCCAAAGAGATCATCGTCGCTTTACCGCGTAATATTTTGCCGTAATACCATATCTTTTTATCCAGCGCGCCATCCTTCCAACCCCATGTGATGTGACCGGGGTCGTCGTGCTTGTCGGCCACTGGACGATCACCAGCGACAGCTGTCCACAGCGAAGGCAAATCAATACCCTTGATGGGCCAAAAGTAGATGAAGCCGCGTTTGTTGACGAAGGCCAATGCCTGGGCCGGAGATGAAAGCCTTTTAGCGGGAGGCAGGCCAAAGGTCCGCTGGCGATGCGATTGCAGTTTCATTAGATTTATCTTAGTCATCCATCAAATTCTAGCTCATGTAGGATACAATCTGCAAGACGAAATGATCAAAAAATTTAAAGACATCAGCGAATTAAGTCAGTACGCGGCACGTTCATTTATTGAGATCGCAAAAAGATCGATCGAAGAACGGGGGCGTTTTCTGGCCTCACTTTCAGGCGGAAGCACGCCCATGCGGCTTTACGAATTGTTGGGAGATCAATTTCAAAATGAAGTTGATTGGCCGCTCGTCCATTTTTTTTGGGGAGACGAACGCTGCGTACCTGTGGACGACCCTGGCAATAGTTATGGGCAAACCAAAAAGGTTTTCTTTGATAAGATTCAAATCCCCAACGAAAACATTCATCGCGTCTTATCGGAACTTGAACCTGATTCTGCCGCGAAGGATTATGCCAACACTTTGAAAGCCTTCTCCGAACCGCCGCTCGATTGGCCGCGCTTTGACCTGGCATTACTCGGTATGGGCGACGATGGACACACAGCTTCGTTATTCCCTGGCTCACCTGTAGACGTGGATTCCGCAACCCTAGCTGTAACAGCAAATTATCAAGGCCGCCCAGCCAACCGAGTAACTTTGACGCAGAATGTGCTAAACAGTAGTAGAAATGTACTATTTTTGGTAACTGGAAGGGCCAAGGCCGTAACTTTAAGTAGGGTATTAAGCGACAACTATATGCCTGCGGAACTTCCCGTCCAGCGAATCGCGCCAGCAGATGGGAATTTAATCTGGCTCATGGATGAAGAAGCAGGAAGTCTTTTGTAATAATCTATCTCGTCACTGCGAAGGCGCTCCTGTCCTTGCCCAAACCAATCTCCAACACAATCAAGAGATTGCTTCGTCGGGAAAAGCACCCTCCTCGCAATGACATATCACACCAAAGGAGTTTTACAAATGGAATTAGCACTGATCGGTTTGGGAAAAATGGGATTGAATATGGCGACCCGCCTTGTGCGCGGCGGTCATAAAGTAGTCGGGTACGCCCGCACTAAAGAAAGCGTGGAAGCAGCCATCGAAAATGGCGCGGAAGGTGCATCTTCACTGGAAGATGCGATTGGTAAATTAACCTCTTCACCAAAAGTCGTTTGGGTGATGGTTCCTTCTGGTAAAACCACCACGGAGACTATTGAAAAAGTTGCCGCGCTTTTGAACAAAGGCGACATCATCATTGACGGCGGAAACTCCAACTACAAAGAGACAGTCGCACATGCGGCCATGCTCGAAGCCAAAGGCATTGACTTTGTGGATTGCGGAACCAGCGGCGGCATTTGGGGACTCACCGAAGGCTACAGCTTGATGATTGGCGGCAAACTTGAAGTGACCGAAAAACTGCGTCCCATTTTTGAAACACTTGCGCCAGGCAAGGAAACTGGCTGGGGACGTGTCGGTCCGCATGGAGCAGGTCACTATGTGAAGATGGTTCACAACGGAATCGAATACGGCATGATGCAGGCTTTCGCTGAAGGCTTTGGTATTTTGAAAGCCAAAAAGGAATTTGGCATGGATCTCTCACAGATCTCACACATCTGGCAGAACGGAAGTGTTGTCCGCTCGTGGCTGCTTGACCTGGCGGCCAATGCCCTCGACGAAGATACCGAACTGAAAGACATCAAACCCTGGGTCGCAGATTCTGGCGAAGGCCGCTGGACGGTCTTTGAATCGATCGATCTCGATGTCCCCGCACCAATCATTACTCTCGCGCTTCAAATGCGCTTCGCCAGCCGTGACGAGGAAAATTATCCCGCGCGCATGTTAGCGGCGTTACGTAATCAATTTGGCGGCCACGCCATTAAGAAAGCGGAATAAAACAGACGATAGACAGTGGATGGTAGACCGTTTTATCAACGGTCTACCATCCACTGTCCACGGTCAATTATTTATGAACAATCCTCCCAATAATGGTTTACTGACAACGATCATCATTTTCGGTGCATCCGGTGATCTGACTCAGCGCAAGCTGATCCCTTCGCTATTTAATTTGTTCCGCAAGCGCCGCACTCCCAAGAAATTCCAGATCGTTGGCTTTGGCGGCACGGCCTTTACTGACGAGCAATTCCGCGAACATTTATACAAAGGCATGAAAGATCACGCAGGCTACGAATTCACTGACGAAGAATGGAATGTCTTCGCGCCAAATCTGCATTATCTTTCTGGCAAATACACCGAAGCAAGTGATTTTCAAAAACTAGCCGAAACGCTCACAAGTTTGGAAGACGGCGAAGCCAATCGTCTTTTCTATATGGCGCTTCCACCGACACTTTTCCCTGCCATCATTGACAATCTGGATGCCTCAGGTCAACTGCACGAGAATGGAACATGGCGGCGTGTAGTACTTGAAAAACCCTTCGGCACAGATCTGGCGTCAGCGATCACTTTGAATAAACAAGTTCACAAGGCGCTCAACGAAAACCAGATATATCGTATTGACCATTATCTCGGCAAGGAAACTGTGCAGAATATTTTGTTCACGCGCTTTGCCAACACCATTTTTGAACCGATCTGGAACCGCACCTATATTGACCATGTACAAATCACCGTAGCAGAGAAGGTTGGTCTTGAACACCGCGCAGGTTTTTATGACAGCGTCGGCGTGCTGCGCGACATGTTCCAGAATCATCTTTTGCAATTGCTTACCCTCGTCGCCATGGAGCCGCCCGCATCGTTCAGCGCAAGTCACTTGCGGAATGAAAAAGTAAAAGTTCTCAGCGCTGTTCAGCCCATGACTCCCGAGCAGGTGTCAGCGAATACAGTGCGCGGACAATATAAAGGCTATCGCAGCGAAGATCAGGTTAATCCGAATTCCACCACACCCACCTACGCGGCGCTCCGTCTCTACATCAACAACTGGCGCTGGAAAGGCGTACCCTTTTATTTGCGCTCTGGAAAAAATCTCGCCGAGAAGCAATCACAGATCATCATTCAATTCAAAGAACCGCCGCTTGCCATGTTCCCGATGCAGACCATGAAGCCGAACATGCTCGTGCTCTACCTGCAGCCCGATGAAGGCTTGCATGTGCGCTTTGAAGCCAAGGCACCCGATACCGTTTCTGAAACCCGCTCGGTGGATATGGAATTTCATTATTCAGAAGCCTTTGGTGAAACTGCAATTCCCAGATCTTATGAACGTCTTCTGCTCGATGCCATTCAAGGGGACGCCTCGCTCTTCACCCGCGCAGACGAAGTGGAAACTGCCTGGTCGCTGATCGATCCGATTTTGCAGACATGGGAAACGCATCAGACTCCGTCGTTGGCTGGTTACAAACCCGGCAGCTGGGGTCCCACTGAAGCATACGACCTGCTCGCCCGCGATGGACGCCGCTGGCTCAACGCGGAAGCCAGCATGATGCTGGAAAAATAAATCCCGATGAATGCGCCTGCCCGTTTCCTATCATTGCTCCCAAAAAATCTTCAGCAACAGATCGGGAAGATCAAAACTCCATTTGATGTGCAGGAATTTTTATTTTCCATGCCGTACAACGCAGAGGAGCGGGATCGTTCGCCGCTAAATGTTATTTTAGATCAGCAATGTCACTGCCTCGATGGCGGATTCCTGGCGGCGATCCTTTTGTGGTATCTGGGATTCAAACCGCTCGTCCTTGACCTGACACCTGCCCCCGGCTTCGATGACGATCATGTCCTCGCGCTGTTTCAGATCGAAGGACGCTGGGGCGCGGTGGCAAAATCCAACTTTGTTCAGCTTGGCTTCCGCGAACCCGTTTTCAAAAACCCTCGGGAATTGGCAATGAGCTACTTCGAGCACTACATGAACACAGCCAGGCAAAAGACTTTGCGTGGATACACACGCCCCATGGATCTCTCCACGCTCGACCCAGCCTGGACGTGGGATGAATCCGCGGCGAACCGCTTATATAAAAAATTCTACACACGGAAACCGATCTCTTTATTGACGGGGTCAATGGCAAAACGGCTTAATCCTGTCAGCGAGAAAGTTTTTATAGCGGAAACAGTTGGAACGGATATGAATTGGGTCTTCGGCAACCGACCGCAATAAACACACATTCTCCACACAATTTCTTCACCGTACCATAATTCCCAGATGAGAAAATAAGATCAACAAACTTCAAAAACGATTTCATCAATGAAGCTTGATTCATCTTACATACTGGAGAAACTATGAAAAACAAGAAATGGTTAACTTACACGTTAGGCATCCTGCTCACCCTTATTATCCTTGCAGCAGTTGGAGCGGTTGGATTCCGCATCGGTGCGATGCAAAATAATTCCTTTGTGCATCCCATGATGAACGGGTCCGCGCCAGCCTTTGGGCACGGATTTGACGGCGGGCAAATGCCCAATTTCCATCAGCAGGGATTCGAAGGCAGAGACTTCCACGATCGCGGATTTGACCGCGGTGGTCGTGGCGGCTTCTTCTCTCCCATCTTCGGGCTGATCAAACTTGCGGTTCTGAGCGCTTTACTGTGGTTTGGTTTTAGGTTTGTCAAGAATAGCGGCTGGAGACTCACTCGTGATGCAGTTCCAGCTTCTGCACCCGCAGCCAGCGAACCCCCCAGCGTGGAAGTTGATGAGAAAAAGGAATAGGCGTGGATCAAACCCGTTGAGCAAAAATCAGGCATCCGTCTCGTATGAGGCGGATGCTTTCCACATATTCCCCTGTCTTATGGCATAATTCCGATCGAAAAAAGAGTCCCCATGCCGCAAACCATCCTGATCGTTGACGATGAAAAACGCCTGGTCTCGCTTGTGCAAAGTTATCTCGCGCAGGAAGGCTACCGTGTGCTCACTGCCTACAATGGCAGGGATGCGCTCCCGCTTGCAAAAAAGGAAAAACCAGATCTGATCATTTTGGATATCATGATGCCCGAAATGAACGGCTATGATTTTATGCGCGCGCATCGTGCTGAAAGCGACACGCCCATTATCATGCTGACTGCCAAAGTGGAAGACGAGGACAAGGTCATTGGGCTTGAGCTGGGCGCGGATGATTATGTGACCAAGCCCTTTAAGCCGCGCGAACTCATGGCGCGTGTGCGGAATGTACTGCGCCGCGCGGGCAAATCCGAAGCCACCGCAAAAACACTACGCGTTTCGGATATCATGCTCGACCGCGACAGCCGCGAAGTGCAGGTGCTGGATCGTTCCCTTGACCTGACCCCTTCAGAATTTGACCTGCTGGCCGCGCTCATGTCCACACCGGGGCGGGTGTATTCGCGACTCGACCTGCTCGATGTGATCCAGGGTGTGCGCTATGAAGGCTACGAGCGCACGATAGACACACACATAAAGAACTTGCGCGCCAAAATTGAAAGTGATCCGCGCAAACCGCGTTATATCGAAACCGTGTACGGCGTTGGATACCGCCTCAACAAGGGCTGAACATGAAGCTGACGACGAAATTAATTCTCGCATTTCTGTTGGTGAGCCTGTTCAGCAGCGGCGTGATCGTTGCGTCCACACGGATCGCGACAAATCGCGAATTCGATAAATTCGTCAACGATCGGTATGAGAAGGAACTCGTTGATGAACTCGAAATGTATTATAAAGAAAATCAAACATGGGATGGAATTGAAGGAACTTTCATCCCCTTTGACAGGAACCATTCCAGACAGGCAGAGCCGCAGATCTTGTTTTTCTCGATCGCAGACACAACGGGAAGGATCCTTGTCCCCGGCAATCGCTACGCAATGGGAGAAATTGTCAGCCCTGAGACACTTAACCTGGGAACACAAATTCAGTTTGAAAACAAGACAGTTGGTATTTTATTGTACGACACGGCGTCAGACAGAAGCCCGATGGAGGCTGAATTCATTCATCGCATGAACAACTCCATTTTTCTAAGCGGGGTTGGCACCGTGATCCTCGCGCTCATTCTCGGCACAATTCTTTCACGCACCATCACCCGCCCCATCCGCGAGCTGACCGCCGCCACACGCGAAATGGCTGACCAAAAATTCGGACACACAGTGCCTGTCCACTCAAAGGATGAGATCGGTGACCTGGCCAAATCTTTCAATAAAATGAGCGAAGACCTTTCGCGCTCCTTCAACCTGCGCAAACAAATGACCGCCGACATCGCGCACGAACTGCGCACGCCGCTCAGCCTGATCATCGGTCACGCCGAAGCGGTGCACGACGGCGTATTGCCGCCCTCCGCTGAAAATTTTGAGATCATCCGTGAAGAAGCGGAACGCCTTGAACAGCTCGTCAATGACCTGCGGACATTATCTCTGGCAGATGCGGGCGAACTCTCTTTGGATTTCCAACCCGTTGACATTCACAAACTATTGAGCGACATCAACGCCCATTACATGATCCCGTTCAACCAAAAGCGGATCAGCCTGAACCTTGAGCCTGCCCCCGTTGCGCAAAGCGTGACGGCGAATCTTGACCCGATCCGCTTCTCGCAGGTGCTGACCAATATTCTCGACAACGCCCTGCGCTACACCCCTGAGAACGGCCGCGTGGATATTTCCGCCAGACAAATTGACGATCATATCGAGATCGCAATTCAAGACAGCGGCGAGGGAGTCACACCCGAAGAAGCCGCGCATCTCTTCGACCGTTTCTACCGCGCCGACGAATCCCGCACCCGTGACGATGGCGGTTCAGGGCTGGGACTCGCCATTGCAAAGTCCATTATTGAAATGCACAAGGGACGCATCTGGGCGGAAAGCGAAAGAGGAAAAGGATTAAAAGTATTGATCATGTTGCCGTTGAAATAACTCTGGACTCGGGCGGCTTGCTGTCCGTTTTCTAAAATTGTTAGGGCATCAGCAAGCTGACACACTCCAGAGATAATATTCTTAAAAGCAAATCGTCCCAAATCTGATATCAGATTTGGGACGATTTGCTTATGCAAGCACAGGTTTTGGCTTTTTGCTAAACAGTTTATTACCCGCCAGATACACCCCGCTCGCAACAGACATGATCACCAGGCTCTTTACAATGCCAAAGGGTAATCCGTCACCTCCCTCGCGGTCTTCCCCACCCTCGGGTCGGGGACGATCGCCTGATCGCATTTGAGGCGGCTGTTGGCTGACAGCGCCTCCACCGCCGACCGCCATGTAGATCGCTCCGCCAATGATCGCCGCTACAACAAGGATAATCAAAATTCGATAAAGAGTGGTCATGCCTTCACCTCTTTTCCTTCGATAACAAGGGCAGAAACAGGATTTACTTCACGTCGGAGTACCATGCGCTTGAAGGTGCTGACGATCCAACTCCAATGCAGGGTAATATGCAAGCCCATCAAGATGAGTGAGATATTGGCGGACAGATCATGCAAACTGCGCCAGGCAAAATTCAGCGGCAGGGACAAGCCGAACGCGGGCACAACCGTCTCTGAGATCATGATCCCTGAAAGCATGATCAAAATACCGTCCACAAACAAAAGCCAGTTGAGGATGTAATTCGTGCGCGCACCGTTCAAGCCTTTGCCTTTGGCAAACAGTCGTTTGGTGACTTCAACGATCCAGTTCCAATTCAACAGTAAGTGGACAACTACGGTCGCGCCTAAAGCGATGGTCAACCATTCGTGGATGGCGATGCCGCTTGTGCGCGGATCCATCGCGATCAGAAATGCCACAAATGTGGAAATATCCAGCAGTAATTTCGTTCGATTTTGTTTTGACATTCAAGACTCCTTATTGATTTGAATGTCAGTATTTTATAAAAATTGGGGATGTTTCAGGTGATGGAAATGCGGTGGAATTATGAAGAACTTGTAAACTTTTGAAAAAGATTTTTCTTATGATACCGGCACGATCATCTCTTTTGTTTCAATGATCTCCGCCTGCACTTTCCCCGCTGACAATTCCCGCAAGTCATTCTGGAATGCCTCAAATGAATCCACAGGCAGGCGGACGGTCATGGTCACATCCCCCGCAAAATCCTCGGCCAGCACTTCTCCGCGTTGACGGGTCACCACAAGTCGCAGGCGTTCCAATAAATTGTATGGCAGAGCGATCATCCCAATGTGCACTGGGATTCTTTGTCCACGCCCGACCGCGTTGACCACCAACTGCGCGGACTCGGTATACGCTTTGACCAATCCGCCTGTGCCAAGCAATGTCCCGCCGAAGTAACGCGTGATGACCAACACCGCGTCGCCGAGGCCGCTGCCGCGCATCACAGCCAGAGCAGGCTTGCCCGAAGTCCCGCTCGGCTCGCCGTCATCTGAAAAATATTCCGTGACCGTATTCCCGCCGCCGATGATATAGACAGGCACATTATGCGACGCATCCGCAAATTCATGTTTGATGCGCGCCATGAATGCCCGCGCTTCGTCAATGCTGAAAGCGGGCGCGAGTGTGGAAATAAAACGCGAGTTCACCACCACATGTTCACGGCGGATCTCAGAAAGCGGGACTGAGTATGGTTTCGTCATCAAAAAAATTTTACCTGATTCTCACGACTTCCGAAGTACACTGCGCCCCAGTATAATCCTATTATCATGGCAGGCATTGATTAAATAGTTACACAATACCAGTGGTCCAATTATTTTTATATATACTTGAAAGATCATACTCAAAAACCCAGGTAAAACCATGTTCGATAAAACCATAGATGCCATTATCGAGGAAGCCATGAAACGCGGCAAATTTGATGATCTGCCGGGAAAAGGAAAACCCATAGATCTGACTGCCTATTTTGAGACGCCAGAGGATCTCCGCGCGGCACATTCGATGTTAAAGAACGCTGGATTCACTCCGCGTGAAGTGGATCTGCTCAAGGAAATTGCAGAGCTAAAGAAAATTCTGGCCGCTGTGCTGGATGAAAAGAAGAAAGAAGAGCTCCAAAAGCAGATCAACCAGAAACAGATCGAATTCAGTCTAATGATGGAGCGCCAAAAACGCCAGCGCAAAGGAAAGTAGCCCAGTCGGGAGAAAGCCGTAGATCCAGCATGAGTTCATATCCGCTTTGACAAATCCCCGCCGCCCTGCTATACTCAACTTAATTAAGTTGACTTTCACTGTCGCATTTATCGACAGTTTGTTTATGAACAATCGCAACGTGGCACGGATTTGATTTACCCCCTCGCGAGCAAGTCGGCAGGGGTCTTTTTTTATGCCGAGAAGATAACACGCATACCTAAATTGACCTTACCCGCCATTGGCGGTTTAGTATATTTTTAAATTAAAAAGGAAAACAAAAAAATGAGTAAGAAAAACAAGTTAAGAATTATCCCGCTCGGGGGCCTGGGCGAAGTGGGAAAGAACATGATGGCCTATGAGTTCGCAGGCGACATCATCGTTGTGGATGCGGGCATTATGTTCCCGCATAACGACATGTTGGGGGTGGATTACATCATCCCCGATTTTGAGTACCTCATCAATAGAAAAGACCGCGTGCGAGGATTGATCATTACGCACGGGCATGAAGACCACATCGGCGCGATCCAGCATTTTATTGAGCAGATCAATGTGCCCATTTATGCGACCCCGCTCACCCGTGGATTGATCGAAGCCAAATTATTCAGGAACAACGCCCAGCATAAGGCGCAATTTAAAACGATTCAAGCTGGAGAGTCCAGTAATATTGGCCCATTCAAAGTGGAATATTTCCATGTGAGTCATTCCATCCCGGATGCAGTTTCACTTGCGATCACCACAGCCGCGGGACTGGTCATTCACATGAGCGATTTCAAATTCGATCATACCCCTGTGGACGGCTGGCCGACCGATTTCGCAAAACTGGCGGAATATTCCACACGCGGCGTAGACCTGCTCCTTTCGGACTCGACCAATGCTGAACGACCAGGCTGGACTCCGTCCGAGGCGGTCATCGGTCCCGCGTTTGATAAAGTATTTGCCGAAGCCAAAGGCCGCATCATTATTGCCACCTTCGCATCGTTGATCTCACGTGTACAGCAAGTTGCAGACGCCGCCCTAAAAAGCGGACGCAAAATGGCGTTGGCCGGTCCCAGCATGGTGGACAACGTCAAGATCGCGCGCAAAATGAAATATCTGGAGATCGCCGATGATCTGATCGTGCCGATCGAACAAGCCTTGAACATGCAGGATCACAAAGTGGTCATCATGTGCACAGGCTCACAGGGCGAACCATCCTCGATTGTCGGCAGGCTTTCAGCGGGCACAAATCGCCAGTTCGATCTCAAGCCCAACGACACGGTTGTGCTTTCATCGCATCCGATCCCTGGGAACGAAGAGTCCATCGGCAAAACCATTAACCGCATCCTGCGCCGCGGCGCGACCGTGATCGACGATAAAGTTGCGCCGATCCATGTATCAGGTCATGCCGCACAGGAAGAACAAAAACTGCTCCTCAACCTGGTGCGCCCCAAACATTTCATGCCCATCCACGGTGAACTGCGGATGCTGAAACAGCACGCAAAACTTGCGATGCAAGTCGGTGTGGAAGAGGAGAATATTATTATTGTTGAAAACGGTCAGGTCGTTGAGTTGATCGGCAACAAGATCCAGCTTGGCGAACGCATCCCCGGCGACTATGTCTTTGTGGACGGCGAATCGATCGGTGATATCGATCACGACATCATGAAAGAACGCGGTCAACTGGCGCGCAACGGCATTTTATTGATAGATATCAGCCTTGACAAACATTCAGGCAAATTACTGCATGATCCTGAAATTCTCACGCGCGGCTTTGTTACCTCCGAAGAAGCAGAAAAGATCCTGCCCGAAGTTCGCAAACGCGTCATGCAGGCAGTCAATGGCGGCGGGATGAGCAGTGAAAAAGACATCATCAACACCATCAAGAGTTACCTGCATCAGGAAACAAAACGCAGACCGATGGTCTTCGTAACACTGAGCAAGGCTTAATCAAAAATGACCGCCCACAAAAAGTGAGGCGGTCATTTTATTTTATTGGCGATACCCCGATCCACCTTCCCCATCGGATAATCATTTAAATCACCTACGCGTACCCATTTTAGATTTTTATTTTTCGGGATCAAAATTGGGTCGCAACTAAAAACATGAACAGTCACTTTAAAGTGAGTGTACGCATGCTGGATAATACCCAGCGCCTCTTTTCTCTTAACCTTCAAATTGTATATAGCGTTAAGAAGCTGGGTCAGCTCTTTGGCGGGGTCGGCGTTGACTCGTCCATTCGGGAATTCCCACATTCCTCCAAGCAAACCATCGGCGGGCCTTTGCGCCAATAACACACGCCCACGCTGAAGAATTACTCCTGCCGCGTGGATATAAAGCGGAACCGCTTTCTTTGGCTTTAGCACCGGGCGAAGATCCTGCGTTCCATTTATTTGCGCCTTACATGTCTCCATCAATGGGCAGAGCAAACAGCGCGGATTCTTTGGCAAACAAATCGTCGAACCAAGATCCATAAGCGCCTGGTTGTAATCACCTGCCCGGCCTTTGGGTAAATGTTCCGCTGCCAATTCCCATAATTTCTTTTCACCAGCCGCAGAATCAGCAAAGTCGCTCACATCGAACAGGCGTGCAAAAACACGGCGCAGATTTCCATCCAAGGTTGGTTCATCCATGCCAAATGCCATGGATGCTATTGCGCCAACCGTGTAGCGTCCAATGCCCGGCAGGCTGCGTAGCTCCGATAGATCACGCGGCAGTTTTCCGTTAAAGTTCGACACGACCATTTTTGCGGCCTTGTGCAAATTGCGGGCGCGGCTGTAATAACCAAGTCCCTCCCACGCGTTCAAGACATCCTGCTCGTAGGCATTTGCCAATGCATTCACGTCAGGAAATAAATCCATCCATTTTTCAAAATAAGGGATGACCGTTTCAACGCGCGTTTGCTGAAGCATGATCTCAGAGACCCAAACAGCATACGCGTCGGGATGATCGCGCCAGGGAAGTGTCCGCCCGTGCCGGCGATACCATTTGAGAAGGCGTGAGGAAAGCATATTACTCGTTTTCAATCGCAAGGCTGGGTAAGCGGGGCGCTTTGGAAGGTTTGATTGCCAAAATCGATCACACGAGCTTTGAGAATATCATCGCTCACGCAGGCAAGTATGATCGCATCTGCCCCCTGGGGGAAATCCAGGATTTCCCTGGTAACAAATATAAGATTGTAATGATTCTTGTTAAGTAAAATAAAACCGATGCGGGCATAATCGCGTATCGCGTACGCCGGCCAGGGATGCGCGGATGCAAGACCTTCATTTTTTCGATACATGCGCGGATATAACACGCGTCCTTCCATTAGTACTGTGTTTTCATGTGACAGGAATGAACGCACCTCTTCGGAGGTGTATCCGCTTAGCTCGAGCTTTGCGATCAATTGTCCCTGTGAGACCTGATAACGCGGTTCCACAAACCCTTTCGCAAACCAGGGCGTCGCGCCAATAAAGATAAAACATAAGATGATCAAAGCGTATTGCGGGCGAATACCACCAAGCGAAATCGGTTCTGCTTGGCGTTGAATCATTGCAGGGAATACTTTTTCTACTTTTGCTCCAAACAGAAGGGTCAATCCGCCTAACAATTCAACTGCACCAATGGCGAAATAAAAATAGAAAACCCAATCAACCGGCAGGTTGTAACGCCAGCTGGAAAAACGGGCGATCCCGTTCGCCAAGGCATACCCCAGATTAAAAGCCAGCGGAACAAAACCTATCCAGCCCATGCGCCGCCAGGATGCGCCAAATCCAAGTGCAACAATTGCCAGGTAAAAGATAACCAAAATAAAGTTATACCACTCAAGGGAGCCGTTCCAGGTCACCCAGTATAAGTTGACAGGTTCGAACAACCCGTCAAATCTTTCGATCAATGGCAGGGCAAGCAAACCGCCAATCTCGGTATTTAGGAAGTGATTGGAAACAAAACCAGCGACAAAGGCAGGGTTCTCCAATGTAAAAGTGAGCAGCCGATTTCCGACACTTTGCTTTTCGGGGTCAAATTGACTGAGGTCCAAATTTCCCGTGAAGGAGTATTGACTATAAATGATCGCGACCTGATTTGGGTCATCGAATGTAAGCTTTCCAACCACAGTATAGTTGTGTGTCAACCACGGCAGAACGGTGAGTACCATCACAATGCCAAACGTGATGCCTGCTATAACCCATTCTTTGGTTTTACGCTGATAAGCAAACCACGCCAGAACAAATAATACAGGCAAAGTCAGCAGGGATTGTGTACGGAACAATAACAACAATCCAAAAGATCCCCCCGCCACAAAGGTTGACTTTAAGTCACGCCGCTCCAGCCACCAAACCGCCACCAGACACATTAATGTGATGCCCATGGCAGTGGGAAAATCGGTAGTGAACATCTTGGAATTGGCAACGCGTGTGTTGGACGAAATCCACAAGCTGACCAGTTCACGAAAAACGGCAAATAAAGCCACGGTCACTCCAGCCGCGGGCGAATGGAGTTTTTTTCCTAGAAAATAAAGCATAACAGGAAAGATCGCAAAAACCACCGTCTGGGCAGCGATAACAGCGGGATAATTCTGTCCAAAAAGGAAATGCAGCATGGCAAGGAAAACCACGTACAAAGGACGCGGGGGGATTCCGCCTAGGTAATCGGTACCAACCAGCAAACTTTGGGAGAGAAAATCATAAAAGCCCGCATCAGAATATGGGAATGGGACATTCGCCGGCAAGGCGATGGGGGCATAAAAACTGCTCTTTAAAACATCAACGGGAACACCCAGCCAGAGAATGCAAGCAGTGACATAAATTGTAAGCGGAAGGAAAAATTTAGTTACGAGCTGAGGGTTACTTGATCCGTGCGATGTAATATGCGATACGTATAGTAAAGTAAACAAACCCGCAAGAATGGAAACAACAAATTGCCAACCTTGTATGGCCACCCCAGGTTCACCCCAATAAGCCGTATCTGGGGTAATGCCTACTTTAGTTAATAAGACAAACAGAAGAATACAGAGAAGAATGCAGAATGCAATTAACGCAGAAAGGTAATTTGATTTACGTTTGGAAAATTCCTGCGGATGAAACCCATTTTTAATCAACAAAAGAAAAATGAAAGATTGCAATCCAACCGCTAACAGGTACCAAAGCAATGGACCGAGGCGCTCGTAATACGGCAGTAATTTTTCGGGGTTGAGATAACGTAAAAGGAATAGAAGCAGGCTTGAGCTTAAAACAAGAAGCGCAGAGGAAATAATAACGGGCGAACGTGCCAACAAGTCAAATCTTGCGCCCCGGCGACGAGAATTAAAGCCCAAATAGATTCCCGTAAAAAAGAAGGCCGCAAGGAGCGCCAGCACACCAAGGCGCGCAACAGATATTCCGTTTTCAGATGGAATTAGTACAAGCGCAATAGCGGCAAGCAAAGACTCAAAAGCCGCGGTAAAGAAAAACCACGGCCATAGACTTGAGAAGACATCGGAAGTCCTCCTGGGAATTTGTAAATTCATAGACACACAAGAGACTTCTGATGTCTCTGATTAAAATTGAAACCCAGTGCGGACGGGGACGATTTTGTGAGAGTAATTTTTTACATAACCAAAGAGGCGTTCCTGCAAAAGCGCCCAATCAGACGAAGCAAGGATTCGGCGCGCCTGGGGCAGATCTGTGGCAAGCAAGCCAACCTGAATTTGCGGATAGGAACCATAAATGGTCGCCCATGCTTCAGCTGGCTGTAAACCCAATCTTTGCACACCAGGTACAAATTCGCCGATGACGAATTCGAAATATTCCTGGTCGCGTTCGGGAGAAATATCCCAGGTCATAATAACTTTAACTGGCATATTAACCTTTTTGATAATCCAAAACGACCACATGCGTTTCAGCCGGGAGGCTGGAGCGGGAAACCTTAAGCGATGGCTGCGGTTCGGTTTTGCTTAAACCCATTTCTTTGATAAATTTATTGATCTCGTCAAGTTTTATTTTTGAGTCAGGTGTGGCATAGTGCATCGGAATGACCAGATCAGGTTCAAGCATACTGACAACTTCCGCGGCCTTCGCGGCGTTGAGGCTGTTCCCGCCGCCAACAGGCACAAGCGCCACGTTGACAGTGCCAAGCAGCTCGATCTCACTCTGTGTGGGGATCTTCTGCAGATCGCCAAGGTGCGCGACCGTGAGACCGTCATAATCAAATACATAGATGGTGTTGCGAATAGAATCTTTTGATTTCTTACCGCTGTCGGTTTGCACGGCAGTAATGAACACGCCGCCGATCTCGAATTCGCCAGGCCCTGTCAGCACGTGAGTGGAACCTTTAACCGCAGCACTATTGTTGTGACCGGGCGCATCGTGACTGACAGTAACGATCTCAGCTTTAAGCTTAAGCGAATCGTAACCGATAACTTTATTATCATAAGGATCGGTCACCACGGTAACGTAGTTACGCTCCGTGAGCCGAAAACAGGAATGTCCGTACCAGGTAATTTCCATAAAGGTGTTGCCTCCGAAGGGCAATTATAATGGATAAACTCTTCAAAGGAAAAACCATGACAAAAAAACTCCTCCCTTTTCTTGAAGCCCTGTTCGCTGTGATCGTCTGGGGCGCGTCATTCATTGCCACCAAAATTGCCGTTGGACAGATATCCCCCATCGCGGTGGTATTTATTCGTTTTGCAATGGGCATCCCGATCCTTCTATTCGCTGTCATCATTCGCAAACAATTTGCGTTTCCCAAAGGCAATGAGTGGGGATATTTTGCCCTGCTTGGTTTTCTGGGAATTTCATTTCATCAATGGCTGCAATCCAATGGACTGATCACCGCGCAAGCCACAACCACAGCGTGGATCGTTTCCACATCACCGGCATTCATTGCCATTTTGGGTTGGATGGTCTTAAAGGAAAAACTAAACCTCCTGCAATCATCGGGGATCGTCCTTGCCATGATCGGCGTGTTGGCAGTCGTGAGCAAAGGCGATCTCTCCACACTTGCGGGCGGAAAGTTTGGCACGACCGGTGATTTTCTCATTCTCATCAGTTCAGTCAACTGGGCGGTGTTCTCCATCCTCTCGCGGCGCGGATTAAAGAACCATCCGTCCACACGTATGACGTTTTGGGTGATGACCATCGGCTGGCTGATCACAGCGGTCGCATTTTTTGCGAACAAAAGTTATACCGAAATTCCATTGCTTGATGCTCGCGGCTGGATGGCAATGATCTTCCTCGGCATCTTCACCACTGGGCTGGCATACATCGCCTGGTTCGATGCGCTCGCTCAATTACCCGCCGCACAAACAGGCGCGTTCCTTTTCGTCGAGCCGCTGACGAGCATGGTGGTGGCTGCGATCATTTTGAATGAACAAGTCACGCTCGTTTCAATTCTAGGCGGCGCGGTGATTCTGGTTGGGATCTGGTTGGTGAATAGATAATGATGAATTGTGAAGGATGAAGGATGAATGGAAGAGCAACACAAAATGCAAAAATTGAAAAAACCGAAAACGGTTGGAGGTTGGGAATACAGAAAGGGGATTCTCTCAGCTATCGAGATGCCCAGCTCGATGACTATTCCCAACTCCCTCGGCATAAGTTTCCGCATCGGACTCTAAGCCTCAGCCTGCGTGCAAAAGTCTCAAGCAGTTCTGTCGCTGGGACATGGGGCTTCGGCCTGTGGAATGATCCATTCGGGTTATCGCTTGGGTTTGGCGGGCGTCCGTTCCGCTTGCCGATGCTGCCGAATGCAGTGTGGTTCTTTTATGGGTCAAAGGAAAATTATTTATCATTCAAAGAGGGGCAACCACAAGGGTTTGCCCACGCATTGCCTGCAAATGGATTTATGGCGCAGACATTTCGTTCGCCGATGTTACATCCATTGTTGATTTTGGCTGGGCTTGTGCTGCCCTTCTCGCGGAAAGTTGCTAGAAAATTATTAAGCAAGGTGATTCAAGAAGATAGTTTTTCACTCGAGTATATGTCACGACAGCAAGCTGTCGGACTCCAGAGTCAGAGTCAAGGCGTGGATGTCACTCAATGGCACAGATACAGGCTAGAGTGGAGCGAGAAGCGCGTTGTCTGGTATGTGGATGAAACCCCAATGTTTGAGTCGCTTGTGAGTCCAAATCCGCCTTTGGGAGTCATCATCTGGATCGATAATCAATATGCGGCGTTCACACCTGAAGGGAAGATCGCGTTTGGGGTTTTGAAGGGGGAAGATGAATGGCTGGAGGTGGCAGATATAGTGATGAGGAATGAGGAGTGAGAAACGAGTAATAAGAAACATAAAGGCTCTGATAAACTCAGAGCCTTTTTACTTCTCACTTATTACTCATTACTTTTTACTTGCTACACTTGCACCTTTTTCGCCTTCGCCATTTGCATTTGAACGACTGCGTAGATCAAACCAATTCCCAGGGCAATTGCGCCAAGCATGTTAATGTTGATCGGTAATGTTAATTTGCTGGCAACGGTATCGAGGAAAATTCCGAGGATGAAGAGGCCGCCGAACATGCGGTTGTGATAGAAGCAAAAGCCAGAGAACCAGGTGGGCCAGAAAGTTTCAAATCCTTTGGGCGCGGCATCGGGGCGCGGCTTGGTCAATACTGCGACTGCGTACATGGCGCGCTGCGCGGCAAAGATGACCAACAGCATCAGCGTGGAAAAATATCCAGTGGCAACCAGATAAAAAATAACACCATACGCGATGACAATGGAGGCAATATTTGTGTAGCGTGCAAAGGTCTGACCGACGCGCACAGGGAATGTGCCGACACCTTTTTTCTTATCATCTTCCATCTTATCAATATGCTTGCCGATGTTAATACTTGCAACGCTCAAACCAAAAGGAACGCCCGCAAGCGCAACCTTGAACACGTTGGAGATGTCGCCGCCAGAACCGAGGGCGAGGACAACATACACAGCCCCGATCATGATCGGTCCCCAGATCAGGAAGATGGACAATTCACCGATGCCCCAATATTTAAACGGCCATGTATAGAACAATAGAACAAGCGCACCAAAGGCGAACAAGCCGATGATATAGGGATTGAAACTTGTGTAGACCAAGGCAAATATGCCTGAAAGTGTAGCCAACACCCCACTGACAATGAACCACTTGATCTGGTTTTCCTTCGTCCAGAATTTTTGCACGAGCGGATGCACGCCATATTGTGTACGGAAGTAGTTATCCTTATCCACGCCGCGCGAGAAATCGGTGTAGTCATTGAGCAGGTTGTTCGTGCCGTGCGCGATGAACAAGCCAAGGGTCACAATGATCCACGGCAGCCAGGAAAAGTAATCATCTCGCCAGGCGAGGAAACCAGCGATGATGCAGGAATAGATTGTTACTGTGGTTACTGCAGAACGGGTGGCGATCAGCCATTTGGAAATAACATCCAATGCATCCCACTCTTTTTTGTTGTCCATTTTGATGAGTTCCCATGAGGCCTTGCGCCACATGGCAAAGTTGATGTGCATTTTCTCTCCTTGAATAGTACTGGAGTCTAATTGGGAATTAACGTGTCTTGGTGTCAAAGTGTCGTGATGGTAATTTCCCAATCAAACTCTTGTGTAAATAAAAAGTTACGAACGTGCGGGATTATACAACTCTTTTGTGAAATAG